>NZ_JBFODG010000033.1:0-286793 GCF_040908215.1 Aeromonas sp. R5-4
TGCGGAGGGATGGCAAAGCACTAAAGGGTGTCCTGTGATGCAGACCCGAACCGCTCGTAACCTGTTAACCCCTTTATCTTTGGTGGCCCTTGCGGTACCGGAGAGGGCGGTAGCGTGGCTGCGCGGCGAGGGCGTGTATGGGCGCGAGAGTTGGCAAGGGCTCAGGCATTGCTTGGCCGTGACAAGAGGGGAAAGCCATGGCTAATCAAACCGGATTGCAATTTACCGTCAAGGTGGGGGCGTTGCCCGAGAGCACCTTTGTGGTGGCCAGTTTTCAGCTGGATGAGGGGTTGAACCGGCCGTTCAATCTGCAGCTGGAGGTGGCCAGTAGCCAGCCTGATGTCGACTTTGGCGCCGTGCTGGACCAGCCATGCGAGCTGATGGTGTGGTACAACGGCGAGCTGCAACGCCGGGTCTGCGGGGTAGTGAGCGAGTTTGCCCAAGGGGACAGCGGCTTTCGCCGTACCCGTTACAGCCTTGAGGTGAAACCCGCCCTGTGGCGGCTGGGGCTGCGCCAGAATTCGCGCATCTTCCAGGCGCAAAAGCCCGACGAAATCCTCAGTATCCTGCTGCAAGAGCATGGCATCACCGACTACGCCTTTGCGCTCAAGAACGAGCACGCCCAGCGGGAATACTGCGTGCAGTATCGGGAGACCGACCTCGATTTCCTCAATCGTCTCGCTGCCGAAGAGGGCTTGTTCTACTTCCACGAATTTGAAGCAGGCAAGCACCGCATCGTCTTTGCTGACGATGCCGCCGCACTGACCGCTGGCCCCGAGCTCTTCTTCAACCTTGGCAACCGCAGCCTTGAGCAGGGCGCCTATGTGCGCCAGTTCCACTACCGCGAGGCGGTACGACCAAGCGATGTAGAGCTCAAGGACTACAGCTTCAAGACCCCGGCTTATGGTCTCTCCCACAAAAAGCAGGGCGCAGAGCTCGAGCACCAACGGGATACCTACCAGCACTTTGACTACCCGGGCCGCTACAAGCAGGACTCGAGCGGCAAGGCATTTGCCCAACACCGGCTCGATGCCCTGCGCAATGACGCGGTGGCGGGCAGTGGCAAATCCAACAGCGCAGCTCTGCTGCCCGGCCAAAGCTTCTCGCTGACCGAACACCCCAACGGCAGTCTCAACACCGACTGGCAAATCGTCCATATTCGCCACACCGGCGAGCAGCCACAAGCGTTGGAAGAAGAGGGCGGCAGCGGTCCGACCGTCTACCACAACGAATTTGGCGTGGTGAAGGCAAGCACCACCTGGCGGGCCCGCATCGGCAGCCCCGAGGCGCCCTACAAGCCGATGGTGGATGGCCCGCAAATCGCCATCGTGGTGGGTCCCGACGGGGAGGAGATTTACTGCGACGAACATGGCCGGGTGAAGCTGCAGTTCCCGTGGGACCGCTATGGCAGCTCCAACGACCAGAGCTCCTGCTGGGTGCGGGTCAGCCAGGGCTGGGCCGGTGGCCAATACGGCATGATGGCCATCCCGCGCATCGGCCACGAGGTTATCGTCTCATTCCTCGAAGGTGACCCCGACCAGCCCATCGTCACCGGCCGTACCTTCCATGCCACCAACCGGCCGCCGTATGAGCTGCCAGCCAACAAGACCCGCACCGTGCTGCGCACCGAAACCCACCAGGGCGAGGGCTTCAACGAGTTGCGTTTTGAAGACCAGGCTGGGCAGGAAGAGATTTATATCCACGGTCAGAAAGACCTGAACGTGCTGATTGAAAACGATGCTGCGTGGCACATCAAGCATGACCAGCACACCGACATCGACAACGAGCGGGTGACCCGCATCAAGGCCAATGACCACCTGACGGTAGAAGGCGAGAAGCGCGACCAGATCAAGGCTGACTATTCGCTGACGGTGGATACCTCCCTGCACCAGAAACTGGGCCAATCCCTGTTGGTGGATGCGGGTGAAGAGGTGCATATCAAGGTGGGTGACAAGTTGGTGCTGGAGGCTGGCTCCGAGATCACCCTCAAGGGGGGAGGCAGCTTTGTCAAAGTTGACCCGAGTGGCATCAAGCTGGTCGGCCCCGCCATCAAACTCAATGCCGGCGGCAGCCCGGGAGCAGGCTCTGGTTGGGCTGGTCAGGCTCCCATTACTCCCAAAGGGGTTGAGGTGGTCAAAGCCCCAGAACTGGTTGAACTGGTCCAGGCCATTCCTACCGAGAAGGCGATGGAGGCGCTCTTGAAAGAAGAGAAGCCCGCTGCGTTCTACCTCTTTTCTGAGTAAGGAGAAAGCATGAAGTTTGCATTTCCCATCCTCACTGCCAAAGGTGAAGAATTCAAGGATGTCAAAGCGCTGACTGCACTTATTAATGGCGAAAAATCCGGTCATTATCTCCTTGGCAATCACAACAAATGGCATGGTGGTATTCATATCAGCGACCAGAGCGCCCCCTGGTGCAAGGATAAATATCCTGTCCGAGCCATTGCTGACGGCAAAGTCGTGGCTTTTCGGATGATGAAGGATTATCTGACCTCTGAATTTCAGGGAGAGTCACTGCGTTATTCCAACTGCTTCTGCCTAGTCCAACACGAATATTGTGAAATCAATGCAGAAACAAAAGCTAAAAACGAGTTCACCTTTTATTCGCTCTATATGCACCTGTTGCCTTGGGATAAGTACCAAAGTACCGAGAAGCTGGTGTTGAAAAAGGGTTGGAATGCTCGCAATTCTGTCCCCCATAGGAATCCCAATGCAGAGCAGCAGCGTGCCGATGCTGCCTTGCCCCGTTTCACGTTGCCTAAGGATACCGAACTGGAGATGGATAGCAGCATTCCCCCCAAAAAGGGGAGTGTTGGGGGCAAGGAGTATGATTTCATCAAGGTAAAGATCAAGAGCAAGCTATCCAATGCCCAGATAAAAGAGGCTGAAAAGGCTGGCGTATTAGTCAGTGAAGGGAGTTCAGTCTGGATCGCCAATAGCCCGGATGCCGTGACCTTTATCAAGCCCAATGTGCCAACCTGGCTATTTGACCAAATAGAAGCTGAGCTGCTGACTAATATGATTGGCCGTTCGGATCCTGTTCTCAATGGGCCTACAGGTCGTCTAATGGCGGGAGACAAAAGTGTTTCTCTGCCTGCCGGCACCAAGTTGCAGTATGATGCCCACCAACTCGAATTTCATTGGATTGGTGACAAGGCTCGCAAGATGGCCAGATGTGAATATGTGACACCAAGTGCAGGTGGTGCTGCTGGTAGTTGTGGCATGGCTTGGGTGTGCGTCGAAGATGAATTTATCAAGGTCAATACCCGTACACCCTCCCATCTTGGCGAATTATATGTGTTGCCATCTCCCGTGCCGATCGCGGCGGGTGAGACCATTGGCTACCTCGGTCTGGTTGAAACGCCAAACTCCCTGATTGGGGGCAAGCAAAGCAAGCATCAGGTACATCTTGAGGTGTTCACCCAGGATCCCCGTCTGGACGATGTTCTAGCCAACAAGGCGGGAACGAAAGGTGGCGCTACCTATGCCAAAGTGCCTGCCGATTTGATCCTTCATGAGAAGAAGAGTGAGGGGGGTAAATCCAAGTGGGTAGCAACCAAGGACAAAAGTCAGGAAGTGCTGGTTGAATCACCCAAACAGGAAAAGGATGAAGCCAAGCAGGAGTGGGTCTGCGTGTCAGCAGATAAATATGTCAAGAAAGAGCAAGTTGAGTTATTGAGTCAACATGACTGGTTGAAGATCGGTTTTAAAAAGGTCGATGGTTCAGGCTCTGATGGCTATCTGGATCCCGATGCGCCACCCACCTTCTTTACCGAATTAGTAACGAGTTTTGATACCGACAAAAATGGTGAACTAAGTAGTAAAGAGATACAGGCCGCTCTACAAAATAGTGATAATGCCAGACAAATTCAAAAGTTAATTGTCAAGCATCCCAGTGAGTGGTATGAAAAATCATCAGCCAGTAGTTATCTATGGCTAGATAAACTTATGACCAAGATTGGTCTGCCTGACTTTGACTTATTGGTTGATCATGAGAAACAACGTATAGATAAGTTGGAGTGGATGCAGAGTGCAGCACAACTAAAGTTAGGGCCATCGTTGTGGCATATTCATCCATTAGAATTTCCTGGATATATAAAGTTAATTAATCGTATCACTTATATTTATACTCATTATGAGTGTACATTAGATGAAGCACTAAGTAAGCAAATGGCGTTAACTGGTGGTAATCGTCCGGTTTACGGTAATACTGGTGCGGTTACAAGATCCAAAGTTCGTAATTATATGAATCCGGAGCAGCATATGGAGGGTACTGATATATATCAATTCGTTGATCTTTCAGCTCCTTCAGGTTTAACAGAAAAAGATCTTGCGAAAATTCTAGAAGGCAAAGGCGTTCTATCAGGAAAAGCTTCTATATATTTGGCTGCAGCAGAGAAATATCACGTAAGTGAAGTATATCTCGTATCTCATTCTTTACTTGAAACAAATAATGGTAGAGCATCGTTTGCGAATGGTAGCAAACAACATAATGGACGCACTGTATATAACATGTATGGTATTGGTGTTTTCAATAGTAACCCTCAAAATGGTGTAACATTAGCATATAATAAAGGTTGGTTTTCTGTTGATGAGGCCATTGAGGGAGGGGCAAAATGGATATCTGAAAATTTCATTAACAAACGAGGAACTCCCAAAAATACTCTGTATAAAATGAGATGGAATCCAGCTGCCCCAGCGACAGGTCAATATGCTACGGATATCAACTGGGCATTGGCCCAAAAAAATGATATGAAAAAAATGTTTGATTTATTCCCTGATGCAAAAATTACCTTTGACATACCAGTATATAAGGACTCTTCATTGTGAGATTCATATCTTTAATGTTTATTGTTTTTTTTTCAGGTCTTGCAATTGCTAATTGCAACGAAAACTGGGAATATGCACCTCATATACAATTTGTTAACAAGAACATCGTTCAGAATAAATCTTTTTTTTATTCGTCGCCATTCGAAAAATATAAATCCTCAGACCTGTTTTTGATTAAAGGTGATAACTTTTACTCCTATATTAAAAGCAACGACTATATTTTTGGTAATTACATCAGGAAAAATGGCTCTGTTGTAAGTGGTTGGCTAAAAGCTGAAACATTAGTTGGGTCATTATCCAAATCGCATTACTCTCCTCCAGAAGTATCGAAATCTGATTTTGTTATTATTTCACCCTATAAAAACATCGAGTTAGGAAGTTCATATGAGCAGTTTTATAAAACATGGGGTAAATGTGAGATAAATAAGCAGCCTGATATTGGTATTTCAGGTAATTTTATTACTAAGGGTGATGAAACATATAAATACTTCGATAACTTTTGGAAAGGTTTTACAATTAGATCATCAAACATAAATTATCAATTAATAGGGATGGATTATAACTATTATAGAATAACAACCATAACAATTAACAGTAATAAATATATGACCAGCAGGGGTATTACAATAGGAGATACTACGGATAATATATTCGCTTCCTATGGTAAGCCATTAAATTCAGACAAAGTACAAGTAATATATAAATTTAAAAACAATACGCTGTCATTCGATATTAATAATGGTGTGGTCGAAAGTATTGTTATGGATGAACAAGCAGAGTGAAAGTTTAAAACCCACACCTATTCTCTACTATCTGTATAGATCCAGTTATCACCTGACACCGACCTCAAGCAGGTGACTTGTTTGCGCTTCTTTAGTGCGCACTACCTCCAGTATGAATATTTGGATGTTTTTGAACAGGCGGTAGGGAGCTTGACTACTCTAGCTTGCAAAGAGACGAGATATCTATCTTTAATGAATAATAAAAGAAGTTGTTGAATATGATTCTAGTTATGAATTGGCAACTATCCCTCCTAGTTGACATGGAAAATTGATTGAGAAATATATGGATTTTTGAGGTGCGTACAAAATATGAAGAGTGTTTTTTCCAAAAAATGCCATTTATAAATCATGGTCTTTTGGAGTTATTAAATAATGATAAGTAGAGTTTTATTTATATTGTTAGTTATTATTTCTTGTGTGGCCAATGCTAAATTTAGTTCGTATGTTGGTTATTGGTCTGTCAATTGTGGTGGGTTTGGTGGCAATCTAGTTGTATCTGATTGGGGGGCGGTGAGAGTAAATGTTAATGACAATAATTTATTAATTTCTGCGAAGTTGAGGGAGTTAACGACAAATTCTTCTGATCTGCTTTTTGTCGACATATTGGAGTCACGAAATGATAAGATAAATTGGTCATCTATTTCTTTAAATAAACCAGTTGCTAAATTGACTGTGAATGGTGGAATTCTTGTCGTTAAGTGGTATGGTTTTTTTGATATGAAAAAGAAAGAGTATGTGTGGAATACACAGCCTGATTTTATAGTAGGAACAAAGAGTAATGAAGCCATGATTATGAAGAAGTGTATTTTTGATTGAGTTCTGGAGCTTTATAATTTTACATATCTAGTTATCGCTTGGCTCCAGATTACACATTTTTCAATGTGCTTTGCTTTTTGTTGTACTATCTAAATATTTAAGAGGTATACAGGTTAATAATTCGGCTTTAAGTTTCATGTGTGTTGGTGTTGACTGTGGTGTTTATAATATAGAGTTAGAAATATTTTCATCCAAGACTAGATGTGACTGTGTGATATTCGGGTTGTGAAAATGAGGCATATTTTATTTGTTCTTTTCTTTGCGCATAATGCAATCGCTGGCAATAACTTGCAATGTTATGACTATTTGGCGGATGCGGTCCGCAATAGTAATTATGATTTTATATATGTTGCGGCTAAGGATGTAAATGTTATTGTAGATTCTGATGATGGCCAAGAAGTTAGTATGAAATTGACTTATGACACTGATGGCAATGGTAGTATTGGATGGGCATCATACATTTATTCTGATGCATCATTATGGAATACATCTGCTTACCTTGAAGATAAAATAAAACTGCAATACGGTGAATCAATAAAGAGTAAGTTGAAAAATTGTTTTGATTCCCAATATTCTTTGTCAAAGAAAAACTGACTATTAAAATATTATGATTAATATAGTAAGCTTTACATTCAGTTTGCATGAGTATGTTGGGTTATAGGATGAATACAAGTGTCTTGTTTACACTACTTTAGTGTGTGCACTTCTGTTGATGTTAATTCAAGGTCGTTTTGCAGCTAAGTGAACTCCCTCGGTGTCTTTCCCTGCTGAAAAACTGGGAGATATTTAGGTGCCAATCAGTTTTCTTTAGTGCCCAATTAACATTGAAAATATTTTAATTGTTGGGTCTTTTGTTTTCAGTGTTTTTTATAATTATAATGCTTTATATGTGAAAGGAGATATCCATTACTAATTGATGAGGCTTGATACTATTGTAATTGTTTTTTAATGTTAAGGATTGAATTGGATATGAATTTTAAATCTCTTGTTTTAATCTCAATGTTGAGTTTGTCGAGTGCTGTCAATGCTGGTATTTTTGACTCAAAAGAGGAAAAACAGCCTTTCAAATGTGGTCGTGAGGATGCGGTAAACGCATTAACAGAGGCTCTGCGTGATAATGCCTTGTCGAGGATGTCAGTATCACCAGAAAAACTCGATTTCTTTCAAAGTCAAGTCGAAAAGATTCCCGTTAGCATCTCTGATGTTTCGACTACAAGTGATTCATCACAAGAGTTACGATGTGTAGCGACTGTATCAATGACTGTTCCTGTTGAAGTCAGGGAGTTAGCACAGAAAGCCCCGGACGTGTTCTCTGAGTTTATTAGAGAAAGTCATGGGTTGTATAAAAATGGCAATGTTACGTGGAATGGTGTTTCTTATAAAGCAAGGCTGGCAGATAATGAAAAAGACATTTCGGTCGCTTTAGGGGAGACTTATTATGCCCCAATGTCATTAGCCAAGGCATCATACCTTGCGATCACTAAAGATGATATTGTTAAACGAAATGACCCATCTCGAGTTGCCATCGCCAAGCAAGCTTATGAAGCTGAGGATGCCCGCTTGAATAAAATTTGGAAAACTATTCCAGCATCTTTCAGAGCATCGATGAAAAATGAACAGGTTTCTTGGGTATGGCAGAAGGAGAATAATTGCGGCAATATTGAATCTGTAAATAATGCGAACTTGTCAATATCTGGTAAAGTGGAACTGTATGAGTGCCAAACCGAGATGACCAAGGCTAGAATAAAATATTTGAGTGGCCAGAAATAAGAGCCTCTATTTATACATCACTAAATTCTTGGCACTATATAGTGAGTTGATATTACATGACACCGGCTTAACGCCGGTGTTTTTTTATCGCTACAAATAGTTTTGGTGCAGGATAGCTCGAAGATTTGTTGTATCCAGATGATTTTTCGTTGTGAGGATGGATTTAAATTTGAATCCGAGATGCAGATCCTGGTGATGAGAAAAAGTGATTAGGGGACAAAAAAGAAACCCGCCGTGGGCGGGTGGAAGGATTGCAACACTAACCAGGAGGAGGTGTTACCAGGTAGACCCCACCTCTTCGGTAATAGTTCAATTTTATTGAAGTTTTTTCGTTTTCTGCGCAGGGTTTCCATCGGGATCTGCGGGGGCGGATGGGTTATCATTCTGCTCCCGTCATCCGGTTGCAGAGGATCTATGCCCGCGTTTTCCTGGTTAGCGCTCTTTTTCGGCGCCTTCTATTTTGTCTACGGTGCTTACTTGCCGTTCTGGTCGCTCTGGCTGGAAGGGGTGGGCGTCAGCGCCGAGATGATTGGTCTGCTGCTGGGGGGGGGGATGGCGATCCGCTTTGCCGGCAACCTGATGGTGATGGGGCAGATCAAGGGGGCGGGCCATCTGCTGCCGGTTACCCGGTTGCTCTCCCTGCTCAGTCTGCTGGCGTTTCTCGGCTTCTATCTCAGTCATAACCTCTGGTGGCTGGTGGGCTTGACCCTGCTGGCGAACTTTATCTATCCGACTCTGATGCCGGTGGGGGAGGCGCTGGCGACCCGCATGGTGGTGCAGGCGCACCTCGATTACGGCAAGGTGCGGCTGTGCGGCTCCTTTGCCTTTATCGTTGCCTCTACCCTGGTGGGGGCGCTGGTGGGCAACTTCGGTAGTGACTGGATTTTGCACACCATGGTGGCGGGGCTGGCGCTGATGCTGCTGCTAAGCTGGCTGCCGCTCTATCCGGCGCCACAGGATAGTCAGGGCGAGCGGGCCAAGGCGTCCTTGCTGGCAACCCTGCGCAGCGCGTCGGTGCGCCGCTTCCTGCTGCTGACCGCTCTGCTGCAGGGAAGCCACGCCGCCTATTACGGTTTCAGTGCCATCTACTGGAAGGCGCAAGGGTATAGCGGCACCATCATCGGTTACCTATGGGCGATCGGGGTGGTGGCCGAGATCTGCATGTTCGCCGCCGACAAGCGCTTCCTGCAACGCTTCGGGGCGCAGAGCCTCTTTATCGCCGGAGCCATCGGTTGCGTGGTGCGCTGGGTATTGCTGGGGGCTTCGACCGAGCTGTGGGTACTGGTGCTGGGGCAGCTGCTCCACTCGGTGACGTTCGGTATGAGCCATCTCGGGGCGGTGCGCTTCATGACCCGCCAGCTACCGGCCGAACAGTTGATCCCGACCCAGGCGCTCTATGCGGCCCTTGGCCTCGGCATGACGGTGGCGGCCCTGATGGCACTTTGTGGCGTGCTGTTCGAGCCTCTCGGCGGCGGCATCTTCTTCCTGATGGTGCTGGTGGTCTTGCCGGTCTTCTTCCTGCGGCTGCGCCCCTTTGCGCGTCTGCGCAGGAGAGGGCTCCGGCCTGATTGAATCATCACCTAACAAAAGGGAGAGCCACTGATCTCCCTTTTTCGTTGTCGCGGTTGCGCTGTTACTGCTGCTCGCCCAGATAGAGGCGGCTGAGGCGGCGCC
This sequence comes from Aeromonas sp. R5-4, assembly GCF_040908215.1. Taxonomy (NCBI): domain Bacteria; kingdom Pseudomonadati; phylum Pseudomonadota; class Gammaproteobacteria; order Aeromonadales; family Aeromonadaceae; genus Aeromonas; species Aeromonas sp. R5-4. The sequence goes on from NZ_JBFODG010000033.1 coordinate 9,872, forward strand.
AGGTATCCGAGCCGATGGTGCCGGCAAGCAGCTCATTGGATGCAGCATCAAAGCGGCCATCCGGCAGCCAGCCCAGTTGGGGCAGCAGTTGCGCCAGCGTCACGTCATTGTGTTGCAACTCCCGCTCCAGCGCTTCCCAGAAGGCGCTCCCCTTGACGTAAAAGAGCGGGTAGTAGGAGCGATCGCCCGCCAGCACCTCGCGAGCTGCCCGATAGAGGCCGCTCTCGCTATGGGGCAGCTGTTTGCCCCGCTCGGCCAGCTCGTTGACCGCCGTGACTTGATGCAGCCGAAAGCGGCGCAGCGCTTTGATGGCAAGGTACTCGGCGAGGCTCTCGTTGACCCAGGTGGGTTGTGGAGCAGAGTGGCGAGCGCTGAGGATATGCACCGCCTCGTGGGCCGAGGTGCGCAGCAGGCGCAAGGGGGCCTGTGGCGTCGGTTTGCCAGCCTGGGTGGGGTAGTTGGCGACAAACACCTGATCTCCGGCGGCACCGCCGAGGGAGCGGGTTGCCACATCCCGCCCCAGCCACACCAGTTGCCATGGATGAGTGGGCGGATCTACATCGAGCTGGAAGGCCAGATAGTCGATGATCTCATTCAGTTGCTGCTGCAAGGCCGGCAGATCGAGCTGGTTAGCGGTCTCGTCATGGCTCAGCACCAGCCGCGGATCCGGCTTGGTGACGGGCACAGTGTCCAGACCAAATGGCAGGATCAGCGGCGGCCGGTTGACATCCGGCAGCCGTTGGCAGCTGCCATCCGGCAGACATACCTTTCCTTGGCGGCTCCCCATCTGGCGCACAAAGTTACCCCACTCGGTCAATAGCCACTGGTTGGGAGCAAACAGCAGCGACTGTTGGGCCGAGGCATCCGTACCCTCTGTCGGAGCCGGTGTGAGTGTGATCTGCCAGCCGATCTCCTTGCAAGAGAAGGGCTGGTTGAGGGCAACCGGCTGGTTGTCTGCAAGGCAGACCAGCGCGGGGGAAACCGGCGCTGCACTGCCCGGCAACTGACGAGAGGGGAGCAGGGTAAAGGGAGATTTGCCCTGCATGGATAGGCGCACTTGCAGCACATTGGCGCTGGCGCCCTGCTCGATAAGGTAGCGGGGGCCGTTCGCGTCATTGCCAGCGCAGGCCCACAGCGGCAGCAGCCACAGGGCAAACAGGGTGATATGACGACTCATAAGGGGGTTAGCGCTCCTGCTCGTAGCCCAGCAGATCGCCGGGTTGGCATTTGAGTTCACGGCAGATGGCCTCCAGAGTGGAGAAGCGCACCGCCTTGGCGTGGCCATTCTTGAGGATCGAGAGGTTGGCCTCGGTGATGTCGATGCGCTGGGCCAGCTCGCGGGCGGTCATTTTGCGCTCGGCCAGCAGGGCATCGAGCCGGATGATAATGGGCATACGTTCCTCACACCGTCAGTTGCTGTTCATCGGCCAGCAGTTTGGCCTCGCGCATGACCAGTGCCAGCGCCAGTACGATCAGTCCCGCCAGCAGTACCCGGAAATCGGAGGTACTCAGCGCTATGGTACCGAGTACTTCCGGGCCTCTCATGGTGAGCACCGTATCCAGCAAGGGGGTCAGGATCAATTCGACCAGGAAGGTTGTACAGAGCAGCAGTCCGATCTGCCGGTAGCGGCGGATCTGCTCGAAGGTGAAGAGCAGACCGGCGCGGTAGCCGCGAAACAGCTGACGCAGTTGCCAGAGCATCATCATAAAGACCAGATCCGGCAACAGCTGCACCAGGGTGCCGAGCAGCCGGGTGGAGAAGTGAAGGGGATAGTCGGCAGGATTGATGCCGGGACGGCTCAAGATGGTGTTGAGCTTCTCCTGCAGAAAATCGGCGCCACCGAAGGGGGTCCACACCTCCAGCAAAGTGATCAAAGGGGTCGCCAGCAGTGCCAACTGTAGCAGCCATTCGATCAGCATGCTCGAGCGTTCGAGTTTGTTGGAGATCATCTCATTCCTCACTGTGATGGTTTTATCTGAAAGGTAAAGTTTATCGTTTATCAATATTTACATCGGCAATGTTTATTGTTTTACGATATACAGTCAAGATGAAACTTATTGAAAAACGATAATTTCAATCTGTCCGAAGGGGATGACTTTTGGCTGCAGCCTCTCTAGACTGGCGAGGCTGTATACAAAAACTCAACATGGACAAGGAGTTATCGATGCACCAGGGATGGCTGCTGATCGGATTGTCGCTCACCTATCTGGGGCTGCTGTTTCTGATCGCCTTCGTGGCAGACAAGCACAAACGGCACCGTCTCAAGGGGCAACCGCTGCTCTACAGCCTGTCGCTGGCAGTCTACTGCACCTCCTGGACCTTCTTCGGCACCGTGGGGCAGGCGAGTGAATCCCCCTGGTCGCCGGTGCCCATCTACCTTGGCCCCATGCTGGTCTTCCTGTTTGGCTGGCGGCTGCTGGCCCGCCTTATTTTGGTGGCCAAGCGCGAGCACATCACCTCCATCGCCGACTTTATCGCCGCCCGTTACGGCAAATCCCAGCGGCTCGCCATGGTGATCGCCCTCATCGCCATCATGGGGATCCTCCCCTATCTGGTATTGCAGCTCAAAGCCATCGTCACCGGGCTGGATCTGCTGATGGTCAACAGCGGCGGCATCAGCCCGACCAGCAATACCAGCGAGTTGGCGCTCGGGGTCACTCTGCTGCTGGCGCTGTTCAGCATCCTGTTCGGTACCCGCCATCTCGATGCCACCGAGCACCACAGGGGGATGGTGGTGGCCATCGCCTTCGAGTCGGTGGTCAAGTTGCTGGCCTTTATCGCGGTGGGGGGCTTTGCCCTCTGGCTGATCCTGAGCAAACCGGGCGAGGCTCACGAGCAGGTGACCCGCGACTTCTTTGCGCAGGTGGTGGCGGTGAGCCCCGGCAACCTGCTGGAGCTTGCCATCTACACGGTGCTGGCGATGTGCGCTGTTATCTGCCTGCCGCGCCAGTTTCATGTGACTGTGGTGGAGAACAATCAGGGGCAGGATCTTCACTGGGCGCGCTGGATCTTCCCGTTCTACCTGTTCGTGATGGGGCTCTTTATCTGGCCGCTGGCGCTGGCGGGCAAGCAGTGGGTCGGGGCTGACATGGCCTCCGACACCTATGTGATCAGTCTGCCGATGGCCCTCGGTTTCGATGGCATGGCGATGCTGGCGTTTCTCGGCGGCACCTCGGCGGCCACCGGCATGGTGATCGTCTGCACCATCGCACTGGCGATCATGGTGAGCAACGATCTGGTGCTGCCGGTGCTGTTACGCCGCTTCTGGCGGCAGGGGCGCGACGAGCGGCTGGTGCGGCTGCTGTTGCAGGTGCGCCGTGGCGCCATCCTGCTGATCTTGCTGGCGGCCTGGGGGCTCTACCTCTGGCTCGGCGATCTCACCAGCCTTTCCCGCATCGGCTATCTCTCCTTTGGCGCGGTGGCCCAGTTTGCGCCGGCCCTGCTGCTCGGTCTCTACTGGCGTCACGGCAATCGCAAGGGGGTCTATCTTGGGTTGAGCCTCGGGGTGAGCCTCTGGTTCGTCACCCTGCTGGTGGAGAGCGGGCTGCTGGCCGGTTCACCGCTCGCTGAACTGCTGGCGCCGCCGGACTGGCCTGCGTTTCGCGAGCTGAGTCTCGGGGCCTGGTGCATCTTCCTGAGCTTGCTCTTCAACCTGCTCGGCTATGTGGCTGGTTCCTTGCTATCGCGCCCTGCGGTGAGCGAGCGGCTGCAGGCGGCCAACTTTGTCGGCAAGCCGAGCCGCGATACCGCCGCCCTCTATCAGGCGCGGGTCTCGGTCAAGGAGCTGGAGATGCTGGCGGCCCGTTTCGTCGGCTCAAGCCGGGTCAGGCGTGCCTTTGGTCGCTTCGCCGGTGAGCGCGGCGGCACCTTGGCGCCCCAGATGCAGGCCTCGGCCGAACTGATTGCCCACACCGAGCGGCTGCTAGCGGGGGTGTTTGGTACCTCGTCGGCTCGGCTGGTGCTTGCCTCTGCCCTGCAGGGGCGCAACATGCAGCTCGAGGAGATCGCCACCATAGTCGATGAGGCCTCCGACGTGTTTCGCTTCAACCGCGGCCTGCTGCAGGGGGCGATCGAGCATATCGGGCAGGGGATCTCGGTGGTGGACAGGGAGCTTCGGCTGGTGGCCTGGAACCGCCGCTACATCGAGCTGTTCCACTATCCGCCGGGGCTTATTCAGGCTGGGCGTCCCATCGAGGAGATCATCCGCTACAACGCCCAGCAGGGGCTCTGTGGCCCCGGTGATATCGAGGATCACGTGGCGCGGCGGGTTGCCTTTATGAAGCGCGGCAGCGCCCATATCTCGGCGCGGGAGCGCCCGGACGGGCGGGTGATCGAGATGCAGGGCAACCCCATGCCCGCCGGTGGTTTCGTCATGACCTTTACCGACATCACGCCGTTTCGCGATGCGGAACGGGTGCTGCGCGAAGCGAACGAACATCTGGAGGCACGGGTGGCCGAGCGCACCCGTGAGCTCTCCGAACTCAACTGCCAACTATTGCTGGTGAACCAGCAGGTGGAGCGGGCCAATCAATCCAAGAGCCGTTTTCTGGCGGCGGTCAGCCACGATCTGACCCAGCCCCTCAATGCCGCCAAGCTGTTTACCTCCTCCCTGCTGGAGATGTTGCCCGATGCTGGCGAGCAGGCCCGCATCGCCCGCCATATCGACGATGCGCTGGGGGCGACCGAGGATCTCATCACCGATTTGCTCGATATCTCGCGGCTCGAAGCAGGCAAGTTCAAGGCCAAGAAGCTCGACTTCGCCCTGCGCGATCTGCTCGACAACCTCAAGGCGGAGTTTGGCGTGCTGGCCCAGGCGGGGGGGATCCACTTCTCGGTGGTGGAGAGCAAGCACGCGGTGCACAGCGATGTGCGGCTGCTGCGCCGGGTGCTGCAGAACTTCCTCACCAATGCGTTTCGCTACAACCCGGGCGGCCGGGTGCTGCTCGGTTGCCGCCGGATGGGGGAGAAGATCCGCATCGAGGTATGGGACAACGGCCCCGGCATCCCGCAAGACAAACAGGAGGCGATCTTCGACGAATTCTCCCGCCTCGATCACTCCCGCACCGCCAAGGAGCAGGGGCTGGGTCTGGGGCTTGCCATCGCCCGCGGCATCTCGCAGGTGCTCGGCCATCAGCTCACATTGCAGAGCTGGCCGGGCAAGGGATCGGTCTTTGCGGTGACCCTCAATCTGGCGACCCGGCCGGTCACGGCCCATCAGCTGGCGGCGCCGGTGGTGCGTGACAGCCAGCTGGAAGGTGTAACCGTGATCTGTATCGACAACGAGCGGGACATTCTGACCGCCATGAGCACCCTGCTCGGCCGTTGGGGCTGTGAGGTGCGCTGCGCCGTCGATCTGGCCGAAGCCGAGGCGCTGGTGGCAGACGGGTTTGTGCCGAGACTGGTGCTCTCCGACTACCACCTCGATGACGGCAAGACCGGGTTGGAGGCGCTCGCTGTCCTGCAACGGGTGTGTGGCGACGAGCTGGGAGGCATCATCATCAGTGCCGATCGCAAGAGCGAGTTGCAGGCGCAGATCCGCGAGCGGGGGTATGGCTACATCAGCAAGCCGGTCAAACCACTCAAACTGCGGGCCCTGATGAACAGCCTGCTGATGCGCTAGCCGCAGCCGGGGCGGCTAGCCGTGAACCGGCTCACAAAACCGCGCAATGATCCTGTGGCCCGTGGTCATGGATGAATGCCGAAAACAGAGGTTTATTGGCGAAGATCTCTTCATCTTCCTGCGTAATGGCTGCCAGTTACTCTTTTGGCTTGCCACTGTCGGTGAACGCCGACAGTGGCAGACCGGATTGGCTCACTCTATAGTCGGGATGCGATTTTTTGCATCGCAAATGAAGTAACCGAAGGGCAAACCGATCGCAAGATCGGGACGCAAAGCTTCCGGTCCAGGGATGAGCCGTACTTGAGATAGCGGGGCCACCACAGGTTGTTGTGCACCTTTGCCAAGAGGCCGCACTGCCGTCTGCGTTACCTGTCAGGGCGTAGCCCTTTTCGTTGCCAACATAACGAAATAGGGAAATATAAAAAATGCTAAGTCCAAAGCCTACCATGCTGGCCCTTGCGGTCGGTCTGTGCTGCGCCTCGTCCGTTTATGCAGCGGCGCCCGGCAAGCCGACCATCGGATGGGGCCCCACCAAGTTTTCCATCGTTGAAGTCGATCAGGCGGCCACTGCCTACAACAATCTGGTCAAGGTAAAGGATGCCGCTGATGTGGAGGTGAACTGGAACCTCTGGAGCGGTGACCTGGGCCAGAGTGCCAAGGTGCTGCTCAATGGTCAGGAGGTGTGGTCCGGCCCCTCGGCCGCGGCGGGCAGCGCCAAATTCAAGGTGAAGAAAGGGGGGCGCTACCAGATGCAGGTGGCGCTGTGCAACGCCGATGGTTGCACCCTCTCTGATGCCAAGGAGATCGTGGTCGCCGATACCGACGGCAGCCATCTGGCGCCACTCAAGGCGCCGCTGCAGGAGAACAACAAGCCCTACGCCAACAAGTCCGGCAAGGTGGTGGGGACTTATTATGTGGAGTGGGGAGTCTATGGCCGCAAGTTTACGGTGGACAAGATCCCGGCCCAAAACCTGACCCATATCCTCTATGGTTTCACTCCCATCTGCGGCGGGGATGGCCTCAACGACAGCCTCAAGGAGATCGAAGGGAGCTTCCTGGCGCTGCAGCGGGCGTGCGCCGGCCGCGCCGACTTCAAGGTGGCGATGCACGATCCCTGGGCCGCCATCCAGATGCCGCAAGGCAGCCTCACTGCTCATGACGAGCCCTACAAGGGCAACTTTGGCGCCCTGATGGCGCTCAAGCAGGCCTATCCGAACCTCAAGATCCTCCCCTCGGTCGGTGGCTGGACCCTCTCCGACCCCTTCTATTTCCTCGGTGACAAAACCAAGCGTGACGTGTTTGTCGGCTCGGTGAAAGAGTTCCTGCAGACCTGGAAGTTCTTCGATGGTGTGGATATCGACTGGGAGTACCCGGGCGGACAGGGTGCCAACCCGAAACTGGGCAGCCCGAGTGATGGTGCCACCTATGTGGCCCTGATGAAGGAGCTGCGCGCCATGCTCGACGAGCTGGAGGCAGAGACCGGTCGCCAGTATGAGCTCACCTCGGCCATCGGGGCGGGGGGCGACAAGATCCAGGATGTGGACTACAAGGCGGCCCAGCCCTACATGGACCACATCTTCATGATGACCTACGACTACAACGGCGCATGGAGCAACACCGAGCTGGGCCACCAGACCAACCTCTATGCGGCGAGCTGGGATCCCGATACCAAGTACACCACCGACAAGGCGGTCAATCAGCTGCTGGCGCAGGGGGTTGAACCGGGCAAGCTGGTGGTCGGGGCCGCCATGTATGGCCGTGGCTGGACCGGGGTGAACGGTTATCAGGGCAACAACCCCTTCACCGGCAAGGCGACCGGCAAGGTGAAAGGCACCTGGGAGGACGGGGTGGTGGATTACCGCGACATCGTCAACAACCGGATGGGGGCTGGCTGGGAGAAGGGCTACGACGAGGTGGCCGAGGCGCCCTATCTGTTCAAGGCGGCGACCGGCGATCTCATCACCTATGACAACGAGCGCTCGGTCAAGGCCAAGGGGCAGTATGTGCTGGCCAACAAGCTCGGTGGCCTCTTCTCCTGGGAGATCGATGCCGACAACGGCGACATCCTCAACGCCATGCACGAGGGGTTGGGTCACGGCAGTGGCGTCACGCCACCGGCCAACAAGCCGCCGCTGGCCAATGCAGGCAGTGACCTCAAGGTGACCGGCCCGACCGAGGTGACGCTGGATGGGTCGGCCTCCCACGATCCGGAAAACAGTGCGCTCAGCTACAGCTGGAAGCAGATCTCCGGCCCGCAGGTTGTCCTGCTCGATGCCACTCAGGCCAAGGCCCGGGTTGTACTCGATGCCGTGTCCGCCGACATCAATCTGGTGTTCGAGCTGACGGTGACCGATGACCAGCAGTTGAGTGCCAAGGATCAGGTGGTGGTGACCAACAAGGTGCCGCAGGCCAATCTGGCGCCGGTGGTGAGTCTACCTGCCACGGCCTCTGTGGAGGCGGGCAAGCAGGTGACCATCAAGGCGACCGCCTCTGATCCGAACGGTGATCCGTTGACTTATCAGTGGAGTGTGCCGGCAGGCATCACCGCAACGGGTCAGAACAGCGCCACTCTGGTGGTCACCGGCCCGAACGTCACCAGCGACACCGGCTATGACCTGAGCGTCACCGTCTCCGACGGCGGGCTGGATGCCAGCGCGGCAACCCGTCTGACGGTCAAACCGGCCAGCAGCGGCGGTGGTTGCACGGCGACCGATCCGGATGCGGCCAACTGGCCAGCCTGGAAAGCGGCAAGCACCTATAACAGCGGCGACAAGGTGAGCCACAACCAGCTGGTGTGGCAGGCCAAGTACTGGACCCAGGGCAACGAGCCGAGCCGCACCGCGGATCAGTGGCTGCTGGTGAGCAAGGTGCAACTGGGTTGGGATGCCAATGTGGCCTACAACGGTGGCGAGCTCACCACCCATAACGGCCGTCAGTGGAAGGCGCAGTACTGGACCAAGGGCAATGAGCCCGGCAAACACGACGTCTGGCAGGATGTGGGAGCCGCCAGCTGTAAATAAGCATTGAATGGTGGCGGGGCATGCCAGTCATGCCCCGTTTTTTCTCCCCGCTTAGCCACATTCTGGCGGGTCTGCCAACCGGTTTCCCCCAGCTTCTCTCTTGTGCTTGCAAAGCGGCCCTTCCGGGCTAGTGATTAATGCTCTCCCCGCTTGCTGGCATCTGTGCCGCACGCTGCTCTTTGTGGTGCCACTTGTGTTGATACATGTCGGCATCGGCTCTGGCAAACGCGGCGGCAAAGTCGCCGCGATAGGGGGCCATCCCCATACTGCACGAGATAGTGGGGGAGGCGCTGGCCAGCATGGTGGTCAGCCTGATCATCGCCTGTTGCAGTTCGGTCGGTGTCAGAGTGGTGAGCAGCACAAACTCATCCCCGCCGAAGCGGGCGGCAATCCCCCCCCTGACCAAAGTGCTGGCGTATCCCTGCAGCGATAAGGCGCAGGGCCTGATCACCGGCCAAATGGCCACAGCTGTCATTGAGCTGCTTGAGATTATCCATGTCGATCAGCAGCAGGGTACCTTCCGGCTGTGCTTGCAGAGCGAGTTCGAATTGCTGGCGATTGGCGAGCCCGGTCAGCTGGTCGGTATTGGCCAGCTGATAGATGCGGCGGGACTGCTGATAGATGGTGATGGCGTGGCGAATATCCAGCGCCAAGATCGCCATCAGGTGGCTGTCGTAGCGGGTAAAGGCATTACGTTTGCTGCTGTCCATATTGATCATGCCGTAGAGCTGACCATCGATATGGATCGGGGTCGCCAGCGTGGCCTGGATGGGCAGGTCGGTGCAGTTGACCAGCAGCTCTCTGTCCTGTTCGGACAGGGGCATGGTGGCATTTATCTTCGACAGGTCGTTGATCAGCAAGGTTTTGTTGCAGCGCCCCTGAGTCAGCTTGTACTGAAAGGTGTGCTCCAGCGGCAGATTGATCCGCCGCAGTTTCACCAGATCCATGCCGATGGCGGCTTCATACCTCAACATGCCTGTGCCCGGCAGCAGCTTGATCAGGCAGCCCATCTCGGCTCCTGGGATCAACATCACTGCTCGTCTGAGCAGATCCTCCAGAAAGGCCTCTTCGGTCTGGTATTGCGCCGAGTTGCGGGCTAGTTCGGCGGTGGTTTCGTTGATCTTGAGCGCCTCACTCAGATGCTGCCACTGGCGGTGCAGATGGTAGCGGTAGTGGCGATAGAGCCAGAAGGTGCAGAGAAGGTAGCTCTGGACTAGCAAGGTGCTGGCAAGCGGCGCCCTTTGCCAGCCATTGAGGCTGTTGATAAGCCAGATCATCCCGGCCAGTGGCAAGGCATAAATCGTCAAACGAACAAATTTGTCGTATCTGGATAACCGGGTGCGTGAGGGCAATTCGCTGGGCATGAAGACACCTGCTGGCCATGCAAAGCGGCGATTATAAATTCATTAGTTGCGATACAGATGGGTCTTTTGTCGCATATTGTTCTTACTCATTGATTTTTCTCAATTTGGTGTGATGCAGATCAAAAAAATGGTGTGAGGTATCTGGTTGGAGGTGATGAGATTATGTCTGCATATCCGGCTGTTTTTTAAACATTAATTTCTTGAAAGTAGGTAATTGTCGGGGTTGGTAACTGGTGGGCTGGCAATGGTCCGATTTGCTTACTTATCAGAATTACCCTACAGTCAATCGGCGATTATTTATCGCCAGAAATAACGTTGTGACAAGGGCAAACCGATTGAAAAGTCGGGACGCAAAGCTTCCGGTCTAAGGGTCAAGACGACCTAGGATAGCGGGGCCACCACAGTAGTATGCAGGCTGCCTTTGCCAAGGGGTGGCCGTTTTTGTGTCACCTGTCGTGTTGCGTTGCCCTTTCGTTTTTCCCATAACGAAACGAAAAGGAAAGCAATATGCTAAGTCCAAAACCTGCACTGCTGGCCATGATGGTCGGCACCCTGCTCGCCTCCTCCGCCGCTTATGCGGCAGCTCCCGGAAAACCCGCCATCGGCTGGGGCCCCACCAAGTTCGCCATTGTCGAAGTCGATCAGGCGGCAACCTCCTACAACAATCTGGTCAAGGTGAAAGATGCCGCCGATGTGGAGGTAAGCTGGAACCTCTGGAGCGGTGACGTTGGCCAGACTGCCAAAGTGCTGCTCGATGGCAAGGAGGTGTGGTCAGGCCCCTCCGCCGCCGCAGGCACCGCCAAATTCAAGGTGAACAAGGGGGGCCGCTACCAGATGCAGGTGGCCCTCTGCAATGCCGACGGCTGCACCCTCTCCGACAAGAAGGAGATCGTGGTCGCCGATACCGATGGCAGCCACCTTGCACCGCTCAAGGCTGCGCTGCAGGAGAACAACAAGCCCTACGCCAACAAGTCCGGCAAGGTGGTCGGCACCTACTACGTGGAGTGGGGCGTCTACGGGCGCAAGTTCACCGTTGACAAGATCCCGGCCCAGAACCTGACCCACATCCTCTACGGCTTTACCCCCATCTGTGGCGGGGATGGCATCAATGACAGCCTCAAGGAGATCGAGAACGGCAACAGCTTCCAGGCCCTGCAGCGTGCCTGTGCAGGCCGGGCTGACTTCAAGGTGGCGATCCACGATCCCTGGGCTGCCGTCCAGATGCCGCAAAGCGGCCTGACCGCCTATGACGAGCCCTACAAGGGTAACTTCGGCGCCCTGATGGCGCTCAAGCAGGCCTACCCCGATCTCAAGATCCTCCCCTCCGTCGGCGGCTGGACCCTCTCCGATCCCTTCTACTTCCTCGGCGACAAGAGCAAGCGCGATACCTTCGTCGCCTCGGTCAAAGAGTTCCTGCAGACCTGGAAATTCTTCGATGGCGTGGACATCGACTGGGAATATCCGGGCGGACAGGGGGCCAACCCGAAACTGGGCAGCCCGAGCGATGGCGCAACCTATGTGACCCTGATGAAGGAGCTGCGCGCCATGCTCGACGAGCTGGAGGCCGAGACCGGTCGCACCTATCAGCTCACCTCCGCCATCGGTGCCGGTTACGACAAGATTGAGGATGTGGATTACAAGGCTGCCCAGCAGTACATGGATCACCTCTTCGTGATGAGTTACGACTACAACGGTGCCTGGAGCAATACCTCCCTGGGTCATCAGGCCAACCTCTATCAGGCCACCAACGGCTCGGCCAACAAGCGCTACAACACTGATGCAGCGGTGCAGCAGTTGCTGGCGCAGGGGGTCGACTCCGAGAAGCTGGTGATCGGTGCCGCCGCCTACGGTCGCGGCTGGAAAGGGGTGAGCGGATATCAGGGCAACGATCCCTTCACCGGCACCGCCACCGGCAAGATCAAGGGCACCTGGGAAGATGGCGTGCTGGATTATCGCCACATCGTCAACAGCCACATGGGCGCAGGCTGGGAGTACAACTACGACGAGACTGCCGAAGCGGCCACCCTGTTCAAGCCCTCCACCGGCGAGCTGATCACCTATGACGACGAGCGCTCGGTCAAGGCGAAAGGCCAATACGTGCTGGCCAACAAGCTGGGCGGGCTCTTCTCCTGGGAGATCGATGCCGACAACGGCGACATCCTCAACGCCATGCATGAAGGTCTCGGTCACGGTGAAGGGATCACTCCGCCAGCCAACAAGCCGCCAGTGGCTAACGCGGGCAGCGATGTGGCGGTGACCGGCCCAGCTACCCTGACGCTGGATGGCTCAGCCTCCCACGATCCGGAAAAAGGCTCTCTGACCTACAGCTGGAAGCAGGTTTCCGGTCCGCAAGCCGTGCTGGGTGATACCACGCAGGCCAAGGTGCGGGTCGATGTGAATGCCGTCAGTGCTGATACCGCCCTGGTATTCGAGCTGACGGTAACCGATGACCATCAACTGACCGCCAGGGATCAGGTGGTGGTGACCAACAAGACGCCGCAGCCCAACCTGCCTCCGGTGGTGACTTTGCCTGCCAGCGTCAAGGTGGAAGAGGGCAAGCAGGTGACCATCACCGCCAAGGCATCCGATCCCAATGGCGACGAGCTGATCTACCAGTGGCAAGTGCCTGCCGGTATCACGGCGACCGGCCAGAACAGCGCCACCCTGGTGGTCACCGGCCCAGCGGTGGATGTCGAAACCGGTTATGACCTCTCTGTGACCGTCTCCGATGGCGCACTCGATGCCAACGCGGCCACCCGTCTCACCGTCACGCCAATCAACGAAGGTGGTGAGGGTGGCTCTTGCAACACCACAGATCCGGAAGCAGCCAACGTTCCCGCATGGCAGGCCAGCAAGGTCTACAACGGCGGTGACAAGGTGAGCCACAACCAGCTGGTATGGCAGGCCAAGTACTGGACTCAGGGGAATGAGCCGAGCCGCGCCGCCGATCAGTGGGCGCTGGTGAGTCAGGTTGATCTGGGCTGGAACGCAGCCGTTGCCTACAACGGCGGGGATCTCACCAACCACAACGGCCGTCAGTGGAAGGCCAAGTGGTGGACTCAAGGCAACGAGCCGGGCAAGCACGATGTCTGGCTGGATATCGGGGCAGCAAGCTGTAACTGAGGCCTCCTCACCGATGACGGGGCATGGCGACATGCCCCTCATTCCCGGTAGCAATATGAACGAGAACCCGACAATGACCACAAATGTGACCCGAATCGCTGCCCTCATCATGGCAACCCTGGCGGCTGGCCCCCTGTCTGCCGCCACCTCGCCCCTGATATTCAATGACACGACACCGCAAAGCGATCTGGCGGGCAGCCTGGCTGCCAGCGTGCAGTTTGCCCAGAGCCAGATCCTGCCGTCCCATCCCAAAGAGGGGGATCGCCAACCCATCCTGACCAGCCTGCGCAAGAGCCTGCTGCTGGTTAAACCGCTCCAGGCCGACGGGGTGACCCCCATGACGGTGGAGGCCCGTGACGGCAGCGGCGAGCTGCTGGGCACCTTGACCTTGTCGCCGCCATCGGCGCTGCCAGAGACTGTCTACCACCTCGCGGGGGCTCCAGAAGGGGGAGTGAGTTTCATCCCGGAGAGCGGCACCACTGCCGTCATCAGCAGCAGTGCTGATTTGGCCAAACTGAACGACAAGAGCGGCGCCTTCCTCAAGGATCGGCTGACTGGTCGCGCGCTGGTGGAGATCCAGACCGTCGATGGCCGCTGGGTTCGGGATATCTACCTGCCCGTGAGCCCGGAGCTGGAGGGCAAGATGGTGCGGATCCGCTCCAGTGCCGGTTATAACTCGATGGCCTTTTATGGTGAGCGACAGGTGACCGTCTCCCGTGGCCAGACCCTGCAGTTCAAGTTTGCCAATGGGCAGTGGTTCCGCGAGGGGGAGCTGGAGAACAACCGCATCACCTATGCAGCGGATACCTGGAGCGGCGAGCTGCCTGCCGAGTGGATCCAGCCCGGACTGAACCTCTCCGTTCGTCAGGGCAATCTCAGTAGTGAACTGCGTGACATCAAGGTCGGCGCCCCCGGCGAGCTGCTGCTGCACACCATCGACATCGGCATGCTCACCACACCACGGGATCGCTTTGCCTTTGCCAATGACAAGGAGGCCCATCGCGAATACTTCCAAACCATCCCGGCCAGCCGGTTGATTGTCAGTCAGTATGCACCGCTCTCCCTGCCTGAGGTGATGTTGCCCAACGGCACATTGCTGACCGATTTTGACCCGAGCGAAGGGGGCTGGCATGGCGGCACCATGCGTCAGCGCATCGGAAAGGAGCTTATCTCCCACGGTATCGACAATGCCAATTACGGCATCAACAGTAGTGCCGGTGAAGGGGAGGGAAGCCATCCCTTTGTGGTGGCCCAGCTGACGGCGCACAACAGTCGCGGCAAGTATGCCAATGGAGTTCAGGTGCACGGTGGTTCCGGTGGCGGTGGCATCGTCACGCTGGATGATTCGCTGGGCAACGAGTTCAGCCACGAGGTGGGCCACAACTTCGGCCTTGGCCACTATGTGGATGGTTTCCGCGGCTCGGTTCACCGCAGTGCCGATCAGCTCAACTCCAGCTGGGGCTGGGACAGTGACAAACACCGTTTCATCCCCAACTTCTCGCCGACCCGCACCAATGAGGATGCCTGTCTGGATGGCCAGTGCCAGCCACCGTTCGATGGCCGCAAGTTTGGCCACGATGCGATGGCGGGCGGCCGCCCTCTCTCCGGCGCCAACCGTTTCACCCTCTATACCCCCAATTCTGCTGCCATCATCCAGCGTTTTCTGGAGAGCAAGGCGGTGTTCGATGCCAACTCGGCCACCGGCTTTAGCAAGTGGAACAGTGCGACGGCCAGGATGGAGTCCTATCAGCACACAATCGAGGGGATCGAGAAGGTCGATGCCCCCATGGATGCCCTGAGCGAGGCAGGACTGAGTGCCCTGCTGGCGGATTACGACTTGGTCAGGGTTGCCATGTGGGATGGTCGCTGGACCCGTGATATCCGGGTGCCGGTTGCCTCTGCGGACAACCGTGGGCGCAGTCTGACTATCGATCACGGGGCCGGTTACAACAGTCGCCTCTTTATCAACGGCAAGGAAATTGTGGTGAACCGGGGCTTCAAGAAGAGCTTCACCTCGGATGGCCAGAGCTGGGTGGAGGTCTCCCCCATCGATACCAGGGTTGCGCGCAAGCCCGAGCAGTTCGGCGTGCCGGTGACCACCCTGGTGGGCTATTACGATCCGCAAGGAGCCCTGCGTAGCTACATCTATCCGGCTCTGCACGGCGCCTATGGCTTCACCTACCCGGATGACAGCAACACCCTGTCCGGCAATGACTGCCAGCTGCAGGTGGAGACCCGCGATGGTCTACAGCGCTTCAGGCTGGCCAATCACAGAGCGGCCAGCAGCGTCATGAACAAGTTCCACATCAACCTGCCCACCGCCAGCGAGCCCGGCCGCGCCACCATCCAGTGCCGTGGCCAGACACTGGTACAGCAGAGCTTGCTGCCACCGCAGCAGGCGCTCTCCTTTACCGTCAACGGGCGACCGCTGGAGCAGGGCGTGGTTGAGAACCGGCCTCCGGTGGTGACCGTACCGGCGCAGCTCGGCGGCATCGGCGGTGAGTGGCTGACCATCACCGCCGAGGCGAGCGATCCCGAGGGGGATGCGCTCAGCTACCGCTGGCACTTCCCGGCAGGCTGGCAGGCGGAGGGCGAGACCAGTGCCAACCTGCGTCTGCTACCGCCGGCTGTCACCACCAGCGAGCAGCATGAGCTGAGTGTGAGCGTCTCGGACGGGGTACATCAAAGCGAAGGGCGCGTCGTGCTGACGCTGGCGCCCGTGGTCGATGGTTCTTGCAACACCACCGATCCGGAAGCGGCGAATGTTCCCGCATGGCAGGCCGGCAAGGTCTACAACGGCGGTGACAAGGTGAGCCACAACCAGCTGGTATGGCAGGCCAAGTACTGGACTCAGGGCAATGAACCGAGCCGCGCCGCCGATCAGTGGGCACTGGCGAGTCAGGTTGATCTGGGCTGGAGCGCCGCTGTTGCCTACAACGGCGGGGAGCTGACCAACCACAACGGCCGTCAGTGGAAGGCCAAGTGGTGGACTCAAGGCAACGAGCCGGGCAAGCACGATGTCTGGCTGGATGTCGGGGCGGCAAGCTGCCCCTAGGTTGAGTCCATGATGAAGATGGCGGAGCCTGTTCAGGCGGGCTCCGCCTTTTGCCACAAAACCATAGAGAGCAACAATAATGAAAAAAAACCGTATCACCCTTCTGCTTGCCAGCATGATGCTGAGCGGCCACCTGTGGGCGGCCGAGGCATATGACATCAACAAATCCTATCCGGGCGGCAGCCAGGTCAATTACAACGGCCAGGTTTTTGAGGCCAAGTGGTGGGTCAACCCGGGTCAGACTCCCGGCATGGCGGCCGCCAATGCGTGGGATACCCCGTGGAAGCTTGTCGGCGAAGGGGAAGTGACCCCGCCGGATACCGGTGGCGATGACAAGCCCAATCCGCCGACGCCAACTCCGCCGGATGGCAGCACTACCCCCGTCTATATGAGCCAGGCCGAGTTGGATGCCAAAGAGAAGGCGCTGACCGACTTCCCGGCGATGGAAGCGGTCAAGGCCTCCATCGCTACCCGTGACAATCTGGTCGTAGAAGCTGTGCTGCCGGGCCGTGCCGACAACCCTGGCAACGTCAAGCGGGTCGAAAGCCTGCTGAGCGAGAGCCAGTTCAACTACCTGTTCCCGCTGCGCACCCCCGAGTACACCTATCGTGGCCTGTTGCAGGCGGCGGCCAAGTTCCCGGCCCTGTGCAGCGATTACAGCGATGGCCGCGATGCTGACGCCATCTGCCGCAAGACCCTGGCAACCATGTTCGCTCACTTCGCCCAGGAGACAGGCGGCCATGAAAACTGGCGCCCGGAAGCCGAGTGGCGTCAGGCACTGGTCTACGTGCGTGAGATGGGATGGAATGAGACCATGCGCGGCGGTTACAACGCCGAGTGTCGTCCCGATGTGTGGCAGGGTCAGCAGTGGCCGTGCGGTACGTTCGACAATGGCGAGTTCAAGAGCTACTTTGGCCGCGGCGCCAAGCAGCTCTCCTACAACTACAACTACGGCCCCTTCTCCGAGGCGATGTTCGGTACTGTACGCACCCTGCTAGACCGCCCCGATCTGGTGGCCGACACCTGGCTGAACCTCGCCAGTGCGGTGTTCTTCTATACCTATCCGCAGCCGCCCAAGCCTTCCATGCTCCATGTCATCGATGGCACCTGGCAGCCGAATGACCATGACAAGCAGAACGGTCTGGTGCCGGGCTTCGGGGTCACTACCCAGATCATCAACGGCGGCGTGGAGTGCGGCGGTCCGGTCGAGCACGCCCAGTCCCAGAATCGCATCAACTACTACCGCGAGTTTGCCAACTACCTCGGAGTGGCGGTGCCATCCGACGAGGTGCTGGGTTGCAAGAATATGAAGGTGTTTGATGACAATGGCGCCGGTGCCTTGCCCATCTATTGGGAGCAGGACTGGAGCTATGTGGCAGAGAACCCCAACGGCGGCAAGAGTTACGCTTGCAAGCTGGTGGGCTACCAGACCCGTTTCAGCGCCTTCAAGGCAGGGGATTACAGCCGCTGCGTTCAGCACTTCTATCCGGAGGTGGTGATCGAGGATAACGGCGGTGGCACCAACCTGCCGCCAGTGGCCAATATCACTGGCCCGGCGCAGGCCGAAGGTGGCAGCAAGGTGACTCTCTCCGGCCAGCACTCCAGCGATCCGGAAGGCAAGCCGCTCTCCTATGCCTGGACTATCCCGGCTGGAGCCGCCCCGGCACTGGATCAGGTCACTCTGGAGTTGACTCTGCCCAAGCCGGCCAGCGATACCAAGCTGGAGATCAAACTGACGGTCACAGATGAAGGTAATCTGAGCCGCAGCACCACCCATAGCCTGCTGGTGAAAGGGGAGGAGGGGGGCGTAACGCCGCCTGACTATCCCGTCTATAAAGAGGGGACTCCCTACAAGGCAGGCGAGCGGGTCAGTAACGGCGGTGCCAGCTACGAGTGCAAACCGCACCCCTACACCGGTTGGTGTGCCGGTGCTGCCTGGGCCTATGAGCCGGGCAAGGGCACGGCCTGGGACGATGCCTGGATCAAGCTCTGAGCCGTTTCAGGGTTACAAGGCTTGCCGACAAGCCAGCTGACAATCCGGAGCAATAAAAGATGGGGCCTGCAGGCCCCATTCTTGTTTGGTGGAGTTCAGGTTTGGCCGTGGAACATCTGGCCCGGACAGGACAGCGCCTCGAAAGGGCTGTGTGATGATGTGTGTTGTTTTTTTATTACATTTTCCGTGAAAGGCTTTCAGCAATTACTTGCCGTAGCGGAAGTAGTATTCACGGGTGGAGGGGGCATAGGCATCTTTCTCTACAACGCCGTTCTTGGTGGTTGCACCGCGCAGGTGGAACAGGACTGCCAGATTCTCAAACATGGTTTACCTCATCGCTCTGTCATTTATGGTTATGGTGTGTGACCTGGGTCACGGTTTGATCCTATGGTCATTTGTGAGCCAGATCAACTTTCTGTGTTGTAAATTTACAAAAATCATGGAAAGGGTTTTCAAATGCAATGCCCTTTATGGAAAGGCTTTCCCGAGGTGACGGGGGAGAAGCTGATTACCAGCCAGCATAAAGAGGTCTGAGAGCGGGGTGCGTTGCACGGGGAAAGAGGCTTGCTGCACGGCCTCTCCTGTATAGGTGCTTGAGCCGATTTGTGACATAAAACAGAGAGATAGCACGCGCCTTGCTGGTAAAAACAGCGAACTGCTGCAATTTTGACTAAACGAATCAGTCGCGGTTATTTTAGGGTTGACAGCAAAGCGGGTGATGCCTATCATGCGCCTCCGTTGCCGGAGATAACTTCGTCAGCGCCGAGGTGAGTTGGGGTTATAGCTCAGCTGGGAGAGCGCTTGCATGGCATGCAAGAGGTCCGCGGTTCGATCCCGCGTAGCTCCACCAAATTATCCTCGAACAATCTGGAATCAAAGGGGTTATAGCTCAGCTGGGAGAGCGCTTGCATGGCATGCAAGAGGTCCGCGGTTCGATCCCGCGTAGCTCCACCA
Organism: Aeromonas sp. R5-4; assembly: GCF_040908215.1. NCBI lineage: Bacteria > Pseudomonadati > Pseudomonadota > Gammaproteobacteria > Aeromonadales > Aeromonadaceae > Aeromonas > Aeromonas sp. R5-4. The sequence goes on from NZ_JBFODG010000033.1 coordinate 29,002, forward strand.
GATTCTTGATTGACATGAAGTACCCAGGGCAGTGTGGTGTGTATCACCCAAGCCGACCTTTGTGGGGTTATAGCTCAGCTGGGAGAGCGCTTGCATGGCATGCAAGAGGTCCGCGGTTCGATCCCGCGTAGCTCCACCATTATTTAGGATGAATGGCCGCCAGAACCATTCATTCAGTACCGAATTTGGGGTTATAGCTCAGCTGGGAGAGCGCTTGCATGGCATGCAAGAGGTCCGCGGTTCGATCCCGCGTAGCTCCACCAAATTCAGAGTGACTGCAGGTCATTCACAAAAATCGGGGTTATAGCTCAGCTGGGAGAGCGCTTGCATGGCATGCAAGAGGTCCGCGGTTCGATCCCGCGTAGCTCCACCAAATTCTTGTTACAAGAAGCAAAAGGCCACCGCATCGCGGTGGCCTTTTGTTTTCTCCATCATTTATTTTCTCCATACGTCCGCCCCTTTCATTTTTAAATCCAATGACCTGAATGAAAAAGCCCGCGAGACTCGCGGGCTTTGCTTGCACTATTCAAATGCGCCTGTGGTTAACGGCGACGTCGCCAGGCCAGCGGCAACAGGGCCAGTAGGCCGAGTCCCAGAGCACCACCGCCTGAGGAGGTGTCCGGTTTGGTGGCATCGCTCTCCAGTCTCAGGTCGACGATGATGGGGTCATGGTCGGAGGCACTGAAGGGGTTGTCAGACTTGAGCAGGGTGCCGGTGTACTGGCTGCCGTACTCGAACAGGGAGCTCTCGAAGGAGTTGATGTGCCAGTCGGCGACACCAGCCACCTTGCTGGCCAGCGCCGGGTTGGCGAGGGCATAGTCCAGGGTGCCCAGCTCCCCGTCGTAGCTGTAAGAGATGGCTTTCTCCTTGTTGAATTTGACGTTGAGATCGATCAGGCCGTAGCTGCGAGTCACTTCGCGACCGAGCTGTTCATAGGACTGCTCACCGATAAAGGTGTGAGAGGCCGATACGATCTTCCGCTCGCTGGTGGCCGGGTTGTAGTCGGTCAGCACCCGGATCGGATCTTCCTTGGCGTAGGAGTTGAAGTCGCCAACCAGCAGCACCTGGCCCGGCAGTTTACTGACCGCTTCACCCAGCACCTTGGCGGCAGAGACCCGGAACTCGGTGCACTTGCCCTGCAGGTCGACCGGTTCTGTCTTGCCATCGCCATTTTCGTAGCAGCCTGACCCCTTGGATTTGAGGTGGTTGACCACCAGCGTCAACGGCTCCTTGCTCTTGGCGAGGGTGAAGGTTTGAACCAGAGAATCGCGCTGACCAGCTGTCTTGGCCACACCACCTGTGGTGTAGCGCTGCTCTGGCAGCTTGATGACGCTGGCATCTCCGCTGGGGGTGAGCAGGGCAGGACGGTAGATCATCGCCACCATGATGGCGTCTCCGCCGAAGAACTTGCCATCGGTAAGGGCAGTGACCGGCAGACGCACATAGGCGTAGTGTTTGCTCGCATCCTTCTGCTGTTCGTTGAGGCGGGTCACCAGATTGTGGAGGGCCGAGTTATCCTCGAAGCCGTTGTTCTCCATCTCCATCAGGCCGAGCAGATCGGCATCCATTGCTGTAATGGCATTGACGATCTTGGTGCGCTGTTTCTCGAACTCGGGCTGGCTCTTGGCACCCCGGTTGCAACCTTTGGCGTTGTCGGCATCCGCCTGATCCTTGCACAGGATATTGAGTGCGCCGCCGATGCTGGAGTGACTGGTGAAGTAGTTGAGCACGTTGAAGCTGCCGATCCGCAGATCGCTGCCAGCGAGGCGAGCCGGTGCGTCTTGACGATCCTCTTCAGGGCTGCGCAGCAGGGCGCCGGCAGTCAGGGTGACATCGCTCGGTACCACCAGACGGAACGCATCCTTGTTGTATACGATGACCCCCTCCAGCCCGGTCAGTTGATCACCGATGCGCAGATATCCCTGATCGGCATCCCAGCTCGGGAACCAGGGCACTACGCCATCCGGTGCTTTGTAATCAGACTCAACTACCAGACGGTTGCTGCCATTTTTGGTGGCCAGTGCGACAGCGTCCGCACTGCTGGCAACATGAAATTGGGTCGGTTTGATCAGCGGGGTTTTGTGGGCCAACTCTACGTTGTTGCGATAGACCTTGTAGTCGAAGCCGTAGTTGCGGGTCAGGTGCAGGTCACTGCTGCTGTCGAGACGTACCCGCATCCCTTCGTGGCGATTGAGCGCTTGAGCCAGCGTCTCCCCTTCATTGACCTGCAGTACGCTGGTCGGCACATTCAGCCCTTGTGCGGTGACTTGCAAGTGGGCTTTTTTGGTGGCCTTGTCGACTAACGGGGTCAGCTGGGTGCCGCCGTAAAATTCTTGCACCTGTGCTTCCAGACAGACTTCGCTCCCCGGTTTTACGTCTTTATATTTGGTCGCGAAGTCCTTGTCGTTCAGATAGACAAAGATGCCATCAGAGGTGGCCGGATTGCCATCGCCCACCGGGTCGGTCAGATAGAAACCCTTGGTCAGACTTTGGCCAAGCGTCGTCACGATACCGCGAACGTTGAAGGTGCCCGTGCTGATTTTGCCGGTCACGTTACCGTTCTTGTCGGTCACGGTCTGGGTAGCCAGCGCGCTGGCGGAGCCTGTACCCTGAATGGTCGGGATGGGGGTGAGTTGAGCCGGATCGGACGGGCAGACAAATGCCGCATGGGCGCCTGAGGATGCAAGTGCCAGCCCCACGGCCAGCGACAGCAGGGTACGAGTACCTTTCATAGGTGTTCCTTTTTTATTTTTGCCAGTGATTCCATAGCCTTGGCTCGTTGACCAAGGGCGCGCATTGTCACATTTCTGGCATGTCATACCAGTGAGCCAACGCACATTAAATGAATCTGGGAAGGTGCGGGAAAGCGTTTTTATGATCCCAGTAACGATATGATTTTTTTGATAATTCAATCAATTTTAACCCTGTGATCATGACGCTTTCGTGGCAGGGGATAATTCTCTTTGAGAATAAAGATTGAGGGGATCTTGTCGCCTTTCTATACTGGGTTCGTTCCTCACGGAACCCAGGTAAAGGGCAAACCGGCAGTGATGTCGGGGCGCAATGCTTCCGGTCTCGATCGTGGATCCAGATAGCGGGGTTTCCCTGGGTGAGGGGTGGTTTTTGTGGCAGGTCCATTGCCAGTTGTCTGCGCCCATCATGCAGGTTGCGATTGTTCTTTGCCTTGGTGACCAAGCCAAGACAAAACAAGGAAGATAACAATATGCAACAGCTCTTCAGACCCAGCAGGCTTGCCATGCTGGTCGCCCTTGCGGCTGCGCCCGCCTGGGCTCAGGCCGCTTATCCCGCCTATAAATCCGGTACTGCCTACAAGGCTGGCGATATTGTCAGCAACGTCGGCGCCCTCTACGAGTGCAAAGAATTTCCCTATTCAGGCTGGTGCGGGGCATCCCCCTATCACTATGAGCCGGGGGTGGGGGTGGTCTGGGCAGATGCCTGGAAGCCCTATGGTGGCGAGGTGCCCCCTCCTGCACTCGGTGTAGCCGTCAGCTCGCCAGCTGCTGGTGCCAGCTTCAACGAAGGAGCCAGCGTGGCGCTGGCAGTGACCCTGAGTGGCCCGGTAACGGCCTTGGCCAAGGTGGAATATTTTGTCGACGGCAAGCTGGTCGCCACGGCGAGCGCCTCGCCCTGGAGTGCCAGTTGGAGCGCCGCCGGAGTGGGAGGCCATACCCTCAAGGCTCGCGCGCTGGATAAAGATGGCAAGGTACTGAGCGAGGCGGATTCGAGCTTCAACGTCGCCGCAGTGGTGGCGCCGGAGGCGCCCAAGGCGAGCATCAGCAGCCCGGCCAATGGCGTCAAGGTGACGCTGGGTCGCAGTGTGGCGGTGAGCGGTAACGTCACCGATGCCAACAACGATGTGGCCAAAGTCGAGCTCTATGTCGACGGCAAGAAGGTGGGCGAAGATACCACTGCCCCCTGGCAGGTGAACTGGACGCCGGATGTCAAAGGGAGTGCCGCCCTCAAGCTGGTGGCCACTGACAAGAGCAATCTGAGCGGCGAGTCGGCGGCTGTGACCGTCAATGTCGAGGAGGCCGCGCTGCCGCCCACCGGTGGCAACCTCTCTTGTGACATTCGCCAGATCTATCGTCCGGATGGTTACGAGTGCATGGGGGATGACCATGCTCGCCGGGTCATCGGCTACTTCACCTCCTGGCGCACTGGCAAGAACGGCCTGCCCGCCTATCTGGTGAGCGATATTCCATGGAACAAGATCACCCATATCAACTATGCCTTCGCGGCGGTGGATGAGCAGAGCCACACCATCAAGGTGGACGATGCAGCCACCAAGATGACCTGGGATGGCGTGCCGGGTGCCGAGATGGATCCTGAATTCGCCTACAAGGGCCACTTCAACCTGCTGTCGAAGTACAAGAAGCAGTATCCGGACGTGAAGACCCTCATCTCGGTCGGGGGCTGGGCCGATACCCGCGGTTTCTACACTGCCACTACCAAGGGTGACTGCTCGGTCAATACTGCAGGTATCAACACCCTGGCTGACTCGGCGGTGAGCTTTATCCGCCAGTACGGTTTTGACGGGGTCGATATCGACTACGAATACCCCACCTCGATGAAGGATGCGGGCAATCCCAACGACTTCCCGCTCTCCAACCAGTGCCGGGCCAAGCTGTTTGCCAATTACGAGGTGCTGATGAAGACCTTGCGGGCGCGGCTCGACAACGCCGGTAACGAAGATGGCCGCAAGTATATGCTGACCATCGCCTCACCGGCTTCTGCCTATCTGCTGCGCGGGATGGAGAACTTCCAGGTCACCCAGTACCTCGATTACGTCAACCTGATGACCTATGACTTCCACGGTGCCTGGAACCACTTTGTCGGTCACAACGCTGCCCTGTTCGACAACAATGCCGACCCCGAGCTCTCCCATTGGGGCGTCTATACCCAGACCCAGTTTGGCGGTATCGGTTACCTCAACGCGGCCTGGTCTGCCCACTACTTCCGCGGTGCGCTGGCGGCTGGCAAGATCAACGTTGGCGTGCCCTATTACACCCGCGGTTGGCAGGGGGTGAGCGGTGGCAGTCATGGGCTGGGTGGCAAGGCAGCCCTGCCGAGCCAGAACGAGTGCCAGCCGGGCACCGGTGGTAGCACCATTCCGTGCGGCAACGGGGCGGTCGGCATCGACAACATCTGGCATGATCTCGACAAGAACGGCAAAGAGATCGGCGGTGGCGCCGTACCCATGTGGCATGCCAAGAACCTGGAGAATGCGGCCAGCCTCGGCATCACCACATTGCCAAGTTATGGCACTGCCTGGGGTCTGGATCCCAACAATCCGGCTCACGTGATGCAGGGCAAGTATGTGCGTTACTACGATGACAAGGCCCACGCGCCCTGGCTGTGGAACGAAGAGAAGAAGGTGTTCCTCTCAACCGAAGATGAAGAGTCCATGGGCCACAAGCTCGACTACATCATCAAGCGCGGTCTGGGTGGCGTGATGTTCTGGGAGATGGCGGGTGACTACGCCTTCGATCCGGCCAAGAACGAGTACGGCATGGGCAGTACCCTGACCACCCTGGCTTATGAGAAGTTTGCCAAGGCAACTCCGTACAACACCAAGCAAAACGATCTGGCCGCGCCGAGCGCCCAGCTCGACATCCAGGTCAGCCTCTCCGGCTTCAAGGAAGGGGACTCCAACTATCCGATCAACCCGAAACTCAAGCTGATCAACAAGTCGACCCAGACCATTCCGGGCGGCGCGCGCATCGAGTTTCTGGTACCCACCTCCACCTCTGACACCATCACGGATCAGAGTGGCATGGGCCTGAAAGTGGTGGAGAGCGGTGGCAACGACAACTCGGAAGGCATTGCGGGCGAGAAGGACTTCCACAAGGTCGCCATGAACCTGCCGGGCTGGCAGACTCTGGCACCGGGGGCCGAGATTGAAGTCGCCATGACCTACTACCTGCCCGCTGCTGGCGTGCCAAGCGGCATGCGCATCATCAGTGGCAGCCAGACCATTGGTCTCAAGGCCGAGTTCCCGACCCTGCCGGAGGCCGTGCTGGGCTCGGGTGGTGGCGAGAATCCGGGTACCAGCTGCAGCAGCCAGAACGTCAATCCGGCGGCCTACAAGGCCTATCCGAGCTGGCCGCAGGGGGATCATGCCAATGGCGGCGATCGCATTACCCATAACAAGGTAGTGTGGCAAGCAAACTGGTGGACCAGCAGCGAGCCCAAGGCAACCGATGGCAGCTGGAAGTCTGTCTGTAGCTATTGATTTTAAAATCAATGAGATAAGTGAGGCTTCGGCCTCACTTTTTTTGTCTGGTTGGTCGCTCTGGTTGAAAATGCGCCTGCCTTTCCTGGCGGGCAGCCTCTATAATAGAGTCGATTAATAATCAGATGGATATCAGCGTATGGCGAGTATATTGGATTCCGTTGATCAACGAACTCAACTGGTGGGTGAAAACCGCCTCGAGTTGTTGATGTTTCGTCTCGGCACCCGTCAGATGTTCGCCATCAACGTCTTCAAGGTACGGGAAGTGGTCAAATTGCCCCATCTGAGCAAGATGCCGGGCTCTCATCACAATATCAGCGGGGTGGCCAATATCCGTGGTACCTCGATCCCGGTGATCAACCTGCGTAGCGCCATCGGCATGCGTCCCATGCCCATCGACAGTGAATCCAACCTCATTATCACCGAGTACAACCGCACCATTCAGGGTTTTCTGGTGGGGCAGGTGGCTAACATCGTCAACATGACCTGGAAGGATATCCTGCCGCCGCCGCGCTCTGCCGGGCGCGCCAACTACCTCACCGCCATCACCCGCATTCCCGAAGATGGGGTGGATCAGATCGTCGAGATCATCGACGTGGAGAAGGTGCTGGCGGAGATCATCACCTATGACATCCGCATATCCGAAGAGGTGCTGGATCGGGAGATCCTGCCCGAGATGCATGGCCGCAAAGTGCTGATCGTCGATGACTCCAGCACCGCCCGCAATCTGGTGCGCGAGACCCTGGGCCAGCTTGGGCTTGAGGTGATCGAGTGCCAAGATGGTTTGCAGGCGCTGACCCTGCTCAAGGGGTGGTGCGATGCTGGCAAGAAGGTGACCGACGAGATCCTGCTGATGATCACCGATGCCGAAATGCCGGAGATGGACGGCTACCGCCTGACCCACGAGGTGCGCAGCGATCCGCGTATGTCCGATCTCTTTATCACCCTCAACACCTCCCTGAGCGGCAACTTCAACGAAGCCATGGTCAAGAAGGTGGGGTGCGACCGCTTTATCTCCAAATTCCAGCCCGACTTGCTGGTCGGCGTGGCCCAGGAGCGGCTGCGCCAGGTGCTGGAAAGCTGAGAAGCTGCCTGCCGGTTATGCTAAATCAGTAACAAAACATCCCGCTTCGGCGGGATGTGTTGTTACTGGGTATTGGCGATGGATTGGTTGAATCAAGGTGCCATGCCGAGATCGTCGACCATTCAAAACATCCGATTTTGGCGGGATATTTTGTTATGGGGTATTGGTGATAGACGGCGGGCTTATTGGCTGAGCAGCGGCTCCATAAAGCGGGCAACCTTATCACGGATTTGGGGCTGGGCCGCCGGGGTGGGATGAATACCATCGTTCATCATAAGTTCAGGGCGCAGCGCAATATCATCCATAAAGAAGGGCAGCAGGGGCAGATCGTTAGCTTGGGCCAACTCGGGAAAGATCTGTTCGAACTGGCGCAGATAGCGGGCACCGTAGTTGCGGGGCAGCTGGATTTGGGTCAACACCACACGGGTCTGCTGCTCCTTGGCGAGCGCGATCATGCTGGCCAGATTTTGGCGGGTAATGGTCGGTGCGAAGCCACGCAGGCCATCGTTGCCCCCCAGTTCGATCAGCAGCCAATCCGGCTTGTGCTCCTTCAGCAGAGCGGGCAGACGGGCCAGCGCCCCCTGGGTCGTTTCACCGCTGATGCTGGCATTGAGCAGAGTGTGTTTGCCCCCCTCCTCCTGCCATTGCTGGTTGAGCAGGGCGGGCCAGCTCTGCTCAACCTGCATTTGATAGCCGGCGCTCAGGCTGTCTCCCAGCACCAGCAGGGTCTGGGCCTGAGCCGACGAGAGCAGGCTGCCGAGGCCAACCAACAAGGCAAACAGAATACGCACCATCAATTCAACTCCCGCTATGGATTGTCATCAAGGGATTGGAACAAAGGATACAGAGCATGAGTTCACCCCCCATTATTGTCGTCAAGGGCCTCGGCAAATCGGTTCGCCTCGGCCAGGAAAGCCTCACCATCCTTGAAGGGATCGATCTGCAAGTCAATAGCGGCGAGACGGTGGCCCTGGTCGGTGCCTCCGGCTCCGGCAAGTCCACCCTGCTGGGGCTGCTGGCCGGGCTCGATCTGCCGAGTCAGGGAGATATCGAGATCCTCGGCAAATCCCTTGGCGAGCTGGATGAGGAGGGGAGGGCCCGATTGCGCGCCGAGCAGATCGGCTTTGTGTTCCAGTCGTTCCTGCTGCTCCCGACCATGACGGCGCTGGAGAATGTGATGCTGCCCGCCGAGCTGCGCGGCGAGCGTGATTGCGAACCAAGAGCCCGCGAGCTGTTGGCGGCGGTCGGGCTTGGCGAGCGGTTGCACCATCTGCCGCCACGGCTCTCCGGCGGTGAGCAGCAGCGGGTGGCCATCGCCCGTGCTTTTATGACCCGCCCCAGTCTGCTGCTGGCGGACGAGCCGACCGGTAACCTCGACAGCAAGACCGGCGAGAAGGTGATCGAGCTGCTGTTTGAGCTCAATCGCAAGCACGGCACCACGCTAGTGGTCGTGACCCATGACCATCAGCTGGCCGAACGCTGCCAGCGGCAACTGGTCATGACGGCGGGTCGGCTGGATCGCGAGGTGGCCCATGATGTGGTGTAACGGGGTGAGCTGCGGGTCAGGCGGGAGATGCAAGGGATGATGCAGTGGCGATTGGGATGGCGACTGCTGCGCCGGGAAGGTTTCAGCGGCGAGCTGCGCTGGTTTGTGCTGGCGCTAGCGCTTAGCGTGGCGTGCGTCTTGAGTGTGGCATTGGTGGCGGATCGGCTCGATGCCGGACTCAAGGCGTCGGGCCGCGACTTTATCGGGGCGGATCGGGTGCTGCGTACTGCCGCTGCTCTGCCGGATGGTTGGCTGGAACGAGCTAAACAGGATGGCTTGGCGGTGCAGACCACCGTCAGCTTCAACAGCATGCTGTTTCACGGTGATGCGTTGCAGCTTGCCTCCATTCGGGCGGTGCCCGATGGTTTTCCCTTCTATGGCAAACTCACTCTGGAACCTGCCCGTGCCCCTGCTCCCGGCGAGATCTGGCTCTCCGCCCGGGTGATGCAGCTGCTCAAGGCCAAAACGGGGGATGAGCTGGAGGTGGGCAATACGGTGCTCAAGGTGGCAGGCCTGCTTGGCGAGGAGCCGGATCAGGGCTTCAGCCCCTTCCTGCTGGCGCCGCGTGCGCTGATCCACACAGCCGATATCGAGGCAACCGGTGCCCTGCTCCCCGGCAGCCGCCAGCAGTGGCGCTATTTGTTCAAGGGGGCGCGAGAGTCGCTGGCCCGTTACGAGCAATGGCTGCTGCCGAAATTGCAGGCCGGACAGAAGTGGATCAAACCGGATGACAGCGAATCCCAAGTGGGCCGCTCGCTGGCCAATGCCGAACGTTTCTTCCGGCTCGCCTCGCTAAGCGGGGTGTTGCTGGGGGCGTTGGCGATGGGGATTGCGGTGCGCCACTTTGCCGAGCGCCAGACCAATATGGTGGCGCTGCTCAAGACGCTGGGGGCATCTCGTCGTTCGCTCTGGCAACTGATGGGAACCCTGCTGCTGTCGCTGACGCTGATTGGTGCGTTGCTGGGTCTGGTGGCGGGCACAGCCATGCAGTGGATCACCTTGCAACTGCTGGGGGACCTGCTGCCGCCGGATCTGCCGCCCCCCTCCTGGCGCCCCTTTGCGCTGGGGGTGGCGGTGGCGCTCTTTATCACCCTGCTGCTCGCTTTTGTGCCCTTCTTGCGGCTGCTGAAAGTGCCGCCGCTGCGGGTATTGCGCCGGGAGCTGGAGGCGGGTATTCCCCCCTGGCTGGCCCTGCCGGTCGGCCTGTTCGGGCTGTTTGCGCTGGTCTGGGGCTTTACCGCCGATGTGCGGCTGGCGCTGGGTCTGGTGGGGGGCATGGGTTTGCTGATGGGGCTGTTGGCCCTGCTGGCAGCCCTGATGTTGCGGCTGGGGACGAAAGTGAGCGGGCCTCATGCCTTGCGGCTGGCGCTGGCCCACCTGTCGCGCGAGCGCAGCAGCGGTCTGTTCCAGCTGGCGGGCTTTGCGCTGGCATTGATGCTCTTTGGCTTGCTCTGGGCGGCCAGGGTCGATCTGCTGGATGAGTTTTCGGCCCGTCTTCCCGTCGATGCACCCAACCGTTTTCTGGTCAATGTGGCCGAGAACGAGCGGGAGGAGATCCTGAGCGAGCTGGCGGCAGCCGGGGCCACCACCTCCGACTTCTACCCCATGGTGCGCGGCAGGCTGACCCATATCGCCGGTGAGGCGGTGGGCGAGGGGGCCAGCAGTGGCCGCGAGGGGGTCGATCGGGAGCTCAACTTCACTACCACCGCAACTCTGCCAATCGACAACAAGCTGGTGGCCGGGAAGTGGCTTGCCGGACCCGGCGAGGTGTCGGTGGATAGCGAACTGGCCAAGCGGCTCGATATCAAGCTGGGGGACATGCTCGCCTTTACCATCGAGGGGCGCAGCTTTGGCGCCAGGGTCACCAGTCTGCGCAGCATCAAGTGGGACAACATGCGCCCCAACTTCTACATGATCTTCTCCGAGGATCTGCTGGCACCCTTCTCCCGAACCTGGCTTGGCAGCTACCGGCTGCCCGAGGCGGGGCGCACTGCCGAGGTGGAGTTGATCCGCCGCCACCCCACGGTGAGTCTTATCGATGTGGATGACCTGATTGCGCGGCTCACTCAGGTATCGGAGCAGGTGAGTCGGGCGCTGGCGCTGATGCTGGGGCTGGTGACAGTGGCGGCGCTCTTGGTGCTGCTGACCCAGACTCAGGCCAGCATGGCTCAGCGTCGGCGCGAGCTGTTGCTGATGCGCACCGTGGGTGCCAGCAGCGACCTGCTGAAAAAGATGCTGCGCTGGGAGCTGGTGGCCAGTGGTGCGCTGGCGGGGCTCTGTGCCGCCATGGTGGTGGAGCTCTGCTCTTTTGGCCTGCAGTGGTGGTGGTTCGAGGGGCAGTGGCAGTTCCACTGGGCCATCTGGCTCGGCCTGCCGACGCTGGGGGCCTTGCTGGTGACGCTGGCGGGGCAGGGGATGCAGCACCAGCTGCTGGCTGGCACCCTGAGCGATCGGCTGCGGGGGCTGGGTCAGGGACTGTTGTAATCCCGCCAGCGCGAGCCGATGCACACAAGGTGCAATAGCGCAGCCACAATAAACAAGCAGCCCGGCCATTGGCCTGGCTGCTTGCTATGCGAGGAGCTGACGCCGCGAGCGGGTGTGAGTTAGCGGGGCTCGCGCAGCAGATTGGTGAGGGCGCTCGACAGCTCGGGATAGCTGAAGTGGAAACCGGCCTGTTGCAGCCGTGCTGGTATCACCTTTTGTCCGGTCAGCAGCAGATCTGCCGCCTCCCCCATCACCAGTTGCAACAGCGGCGCCGGGACGAAGAAGAGGTGTGGACGGTGCAGCGTGGTGGCAAGGGTCTGGCTGAACTCCCGGTTGCTGACCGGATGGGGCGCAGTGCCGTTGAAAATGCCGCTGCACTCTTCGTGTTCCAGCAGGAACAGCATGGCGCGCACCAGATCCTGCACATGGATCCAGCTCATCATCTGGCTGCCTGACCCCATGGGGCCGCCGAGCCCGAGTCGGTAGGGGGGGAGCATTTTGGGCAGGGCGCCGCCATCCATGCCAAGCACCAGTCCGATCCGCACGATACAGACCCGGGTTTGGCGGCTCTGGGCCTCCTGCGCCAGGGTCTCCCACTGCTGGCAGAGCTGGTGGGTAAACTCGTCGTTGGGGGAGCGGCACTGCTCATCGAGGGTTTCGGTACCCTGTCTGCCATACCAGCCAATGGCGGAGGCGTTGATCAGCACCTTGGGCGGTGTGCTGGATAGCTTGATGAGATCCACCAGCTGCTCGGTCAACAGCCAGCGGCTATCGCAGAGCAGCTGTTTGCGCGACTCGCTCCAGCGTCCGGCGGCGATGGGTTCACCGGCCAGATTGATCACCGCGTCCACGTCATTGAGGTCATCGAGCCGGTCGAGGTTATCCAATACCTTGATATCGTGGCCGAGCAGGGAGTAAGCGCGGCTCCCCTGCCTGCTCAATACCACGACCTCGTGATTGACCTTGAGATGGGCAACCAGCTTGCGGCCGATAAAGCCGGTCCCTCCGGTAATAAGAATCTTCATCGCTGCACGCTCCTGCTGCCGTTTGCTCTACTCTAATGGCGTCGTCCTCCTGCAACAAGTGGACGAGTTTGGCATGTGTTGTTCACTAGACTGGTTCTAACTCTATCTTTTTCTTACCAGATATTGTTCAACAATAGTTTGAATTGATTGATTTTTGTTGGGTGGAGATTTGTTGAACAATCGCTATTATGGCGACCCTTTTCGCCTGTCCAACGAGGCTGTCACCCATCATCCGAGCATCAAAGAGGCCGCTATGCCATTTCGTCGTTTGAAACTTCGCCAGCTTTACTCGAGGATTCTGTTGGCGCTGCTGATGGGGGGCGGGATCCTGCTGCTGGGGGTTGTTGCCGTTATCTGGCAGACGGTGACGGAGATAGAGCGTGATGCCGATTCACGGTTGCATCATGCCCGTATGATGTTTGATCGCTCCATCGGCCATGCCCGGCAGGCGGCCATCAATGTGGAGAGGATGCTTGGTCACTCCTGCAAGGAGGCGGCACAACTGCTGCGCGAACAGGTGGCCACGGTGCCCGATGTCCGTTCCGCCAATCTAGCTGTCGGCAGCCACATCTACTGCACCTCGCTCTATGGTGACTACGATGGCCCCTTCAATCCTGACAGTTATGTGGATGGCAGGCTGCAACTGCTGCCAGGCAATGAGGTCACACCGGATCGCCCCTTGATCGTGCTGCGTCATGAAACGGACAAGGGGAGTGTGCTGATCGGTGTAGATGGCTACTACCTGCGCAATACCCTGGAGATCTCCAGCAAGAACTCCCCGATGGCTCTGGTGGTGGGGCAGAGGGCTCTGTTTGGTTCAGGCCAGGTCGGGGCGGCGCCCTCTCCGAAAGAAGAAGGTTATATTGCCCTCGCTTCGGCCGATTTCCCCTATCAGGTCGTCACCCGGGTCACGGTGCATGACTACTGGAGTCACGCATGGCGCTACTCCAGATATACCTTGTTCCTCTCTCCGCTGCTGGCGCTGCTGATTGGATTCGGCACCTTCAGGCTAATGGGGCGTAGCAGCTCACCAGCGGAAGAGCTCAAGCGGGCGTTGATCGAGGAGGAGTTTATCCCCTATCTGCAGCCGGTGGTCTCCGGTGAGGATGAGCAGTGGCGTGGCTGTGAGGTGCTGATGCGCTGGCAGCATCCCAAGCAGGGGATGATCTCGCCGGATCGCTTTATTCCGCTGGCGGAAGATAGCGGGTTGATCGTGCCCATGACCAGCCTGTTGATGGCCCAGGTGCGCGACCACTTCTCCCCTTATGCCCGCAAGTTGCCGGCCAAATTCCATTTTTGCTTCAATATCAGCGCCAAACACTTTCAAGATCTCGACCTGTTGACTGACTGCAAGGCGTTTCTCGACGCGTTTAAGGACAATCCCGTTGATTTGGGGCTGGAGCTGACTGAGCGTGAACTGCTGGTGGCTGATGAGACAACCGCTCAGATGTTTGCCGAATTGCGTAAACTGGGCGTGTTGATCTCTATCGATGATTTTGGCACCGGTCACTCCAGTCTCACCTATCTGCAACAGTTTCAGGTCGATGCACTCAAGATTGACCGGAGCTTTGTGGAGATGATCGGCACAGATGCACTCTCCAGCCATATCGTTGAAAACGTGATTGATCTGGCGAAGCGACTTGAATTGATCCTGATCGCGGAGGGGGTCGAGAAGCAGTCGCAGGCGGACTACCTGCGGGCGCGCCACGTTGACTATCTGCAAGGGTATCGTTACAGCCGCCCCATCCCGATGAAGCAGTTTTGCAAGACCCTGTTTGGCTGAACGGTTAAATGGGGAGCATAAAAAAACCAGCGATCGCTCGCTGGTTTTTTGTTGGTACGGTTTGGCTTGGGCGATCAGAGCATGCGCTGGAGGGCGCGGGCCAAGCGTTTGACCCCCTCCTCGATGGTCGCTTCATCGACGCAGGAGAAGCTCAGGCGCAGGGTGTTCTGGATCTCGGGGCGCACGTAGAAGGGGGCCCCGGGTACGAAGGCCACCTTCTCCTTGATCGCCTCGTCAAACAGCGCCATGGCACTGATGTGGGAAGGCAGGGTCAGCCAGAGGAACATACCCCCTTCCGGTCTGGTGTAGCTGACACCGGGCGGGCAGTGACGGGCCAACGCGGCCTCCATGGCAGCGCGCTGGCGGCCATAGACCTCCTTGATCTTCTCCAAGTGAGCGTCGAGGGAGTTGTCGGTCAGGAAGCGGTGCAGCACCTGCTGGCTGAAGGCGTTGCTGTGCAGATCGGTGGCCTGCTTGGCGATGGTCACCTTCTTGCGCAGCCACTCCGGCATCACCATCCAGCCCAGCCGGAAGGCGGGCACCACGGTCTTGGAGAAGGAGCCGAGCAGCACGGTATTGTTTGGCGCCAGCTTGGCAATGGGGGGCAGATGCTCGCCCTCGAAGCGCAGCTCGCCGTAGGGATCATCTTCCACCATCAACAGCTCGTGGCGAACCAGTCGCTCGGCCAGTGCCTCGCGGTTGGCACGGCTATAGGAGACACCGCTCGGGTTCTGGAAGTTGGGCACGCCGTAGAGCAGCTTGGCATTGGAGCCGCTTGCCAGCAGCGCATCCAGTGCCGCCAGGTCCAGTCCCTCTTCTTCAAGGGTGATCGGCTTGAAGGTGGGCTGGTAGACAGAAAAAGCCTGAATGGCGCCAAGGTAACCCGGCTCTTCGATGATGAGATCCTGACCCTCGTCGATCAGCACCTTGCCCAGCAGATCCAGCGCCTGCTGGGAGCCGCTGGTGATGAGGATGTTGTCCGGATTGATCTGCATGCCGTGGCGGGCCAGATAGCGGTCGGCAATATATTGGCGCAGCGGGGCGAAGCCCTCGGTCGCCGCATATTGCAGGGCGGCAGCCCCCTGTTCGCGCAGTACATCCTGACAGGCCTGATCGATCGCCTTGACCGGAAACAGGTGGGGATTGGGCAGGCCACCGGCGAAGGAGATGATCTCCGGATTGGCGGCAACTTTGAGGATTTCACGGATAAAGGAAGGTTCAACCTTCTCGAAGCGCTGGGCAAAAAACGGCTGCATAGACAATTCTCTCGGCATGTGGGCGGTCGCTCCATTCGACCGCCAGGTTATCCGTTTGTATCAGATTTCAGAAATGAGGCAATGATTGTCACAAAAATCGCCAAAAAAGGGCTGGAACGACTCTACTGCGGATTATATTGGACGGTTAGTCGGTATGGTGATGCCAGTGAGGGAGCAGGGAAGTGGATGGCCGGAATATTTGTTGCGCGAAACACTTGCGCCTTGGGCCTATCTTGGGATAATTCGCTCCCCTGTTTTCGCGGGTCGATGAAATGCCGAGCCGCGAGCGGTCCCGCTCGGGATCGAACACAAGATGTATTACCCGGATTGATGAAATAACGAGACCATTATGCCTGTGACCCAAGATGTATTTAACGAAGACGGCAAGTTCATGCGCAAGATCCGCAGCTTTGTCCGTCGCGAAGGCCGCCTGACCAAAGGGCAGGAGAAGGCCCTGGAAGAGCTCTGGCCGGTCATGGGCATCGATTTCGAGCCAAAGCAGCTCGATCTGGTCGCACTGTTTGGCCGTGAAGCACCTGTGGTGCTGGAGATCGGCTTTGGCATGGGCGCCTCTCTGGTGGAGATGGCCAAGAATGCCCCCGAGAAGAACTTCATCGGCATTGAAGTACACTCCCCGGGCGTGGGTGCCTGTCTGGGTACCGCTCAGGAAGCGGGGGTCACCAATCTGAAGGTGATCTGCCACGATGCGGTCGAGGTGCTGGAGCACATGATCCCGAATGGTTCACTCTCCTGCCTGCAGCTCTTTTTCCCGGATCCCTGGCACAAGAGCCGTCACCACAAGCGCCGCATCGTACAGCCTGCGTTTGCCCAGGATATTCGTCAGAAGCTGGCCATCGGTGGCGTGTTCCACATGGCGACCGACTGGGAAAACTATGCCGAGCACATGCTGGAAGTGATGAGCGCCGCCGAGGGTTACGAGAACACCTCTTCCACCGGCAACTGGGTGCCTCGTCCGGACTGGCGTCCGCTGACCAAATTTGAACAACGTGGCCACCGTCTCGGCCACGGGGTTTGGGATCTGATTTTCAAGCGTGTCAGCTAAGCTGGCACGTCAACACACCTAGCGTATCAACTAACTTGAGGAGCTATCATGGCCAATCGTAGCCGCCGCCTGCGCAAGAAACTGCGCGTCGATGAATTCCAGGAAATGGGTTTCGACATCAGTTTCAACTTCCCGGTCGGCACTGCCGAAGAGACCATCGATGCGGTAGTCGATGCGATGATCGATGAGGTTGTTGAACCCCGTAAACTGGCTTTTGCCGGCTCCGGTCACCTGGCCTGGGAAGGGATGATCTGCACCCAGCAACTGGGCAAGTGTACCGAAGAAGACCGCGCTGCCGTCAAATCCTGGCTGGAAGGCAAGGGGATGGAAGCCGTGGTCGTTACCGAGCTGTTCGACCTCTGGTACGGTGAACCGGCCTGATACAAGGCTGCCGCATCTGGCGCCTTGTTGTGGGTAACTGAAAAATCCCGCCGCTGGCGGGATTTTTGTCAGTGGGGATGGGATCTCCACCGCTGTTTTAGTCATGGAATCGCTTATTGCTTATGGTGTTGTCATCCGAATTACTGGCCAGCATCCTTGAAGAGGTGCGCCCGTTGCTGGGACAAGGCAAGGTGGCCGACTACATTCCGGCACTGGCTCAGGTACCGGCCGATCGGCTGGGTATCGCAGTCTGTACCGTCGAGGGGGAGCTGTTCACCGCCGGTGACGCTTTTGAACCCTTCTCCATCCAGAGTATCTCCAAGGCCCTGAGCCTGACCCTGGCACTCACCCTCTATCAGGAGGAGGAGATCTGGGCCCGTGTCGGCAAGGAGCCCTCCGGCCAGCCCTTCAACTCGCTGGTTCAGCTCGAGTTCGAGCAGGGGATCCCCCGCAACCCCTTTATCAATGCCGGGGCGCTGGTGGTGAGCGATCTGCTGGAGACCCGCCTCACTGCGCCGCGTCAACGTACCCTTGAGCTTGTGCGCCGCCTTTCCGGCAATCCGGCCATCATGGCGGATCAGGTGGTCGCCCGCTCCGAATATCAGCACTCTGCCCGCAACGCCGCCATCGCCTATCTGATGAAGGCCTATGGCAACTTCGAAAACGAAGTGGACAAGGTGCTGCAAAGCTACTTCAATGCCTGTGCCATTCGCATGAGCTGCGTTGATCTGGCGCGGGCATTCATCTATCTGGCCAACCGTGGTGTGCCACTGGGCGAGAGCGTGCCGCTGCTGCCCGCCCGCACCACCAAGCAGGTCAACGCCCTGCTCGCCACCTGCGGCCTCTATGATGAGGCGGGCGATTTTGCCTATCGGGTCGGCATGCCGGGCAAATCGGGGGTCGGCGGCGGTATCATCGCCCTGATCCCGGGCGAGCTCTGCGTCTGTGTCTGGTCGCCCGAGCTCAACAAAGCCGGCAACTCGCTGGCGGGTACGGCGGCGCTGGAGCTGCTGGCCGAGCGGCTGGGTCGCTCCATTTTTTAACCTTGTTCACTATGAATCGAGAAATCACCATGAAACGACATCTTCGCTTCCTGCAGGCCGCGCTGGCGACCTTACTGCTCTGGTGTGTCCTGCCCGCCGTGGCTGGGGAGTTGCCACCGCTCTCGCTGGCCGATGCCAAGGCCAAACAGGCTGTCATCCTGGATACCCGCGCCAGCTACTTCTATCAGGGGTGGCCGATGGAAGGGGAGAAGCAGGGCGGCCATGTGGCGGGCGCCGAGAACCTCTCAGCCGAGTGGAAATACAGCGATGAAGAGTGGCCAAAGGCGCTCGAGATCAAGGGGCTGAAAGCCGATCGTCCGGTTGCCCTCTACGGTGCATCCCGCGAAGTGGCCGAGGTGGCCCGTCTGCTGCGCAAGCAGGGGATCAAGCAGCTGTTCGAGCTGCAAGGGTGGCAAGCCGCACCGCGCGAGTCGCTGGCACGCTGGCAGCAGCTGGTCTACCCGCGCTGGTTGGCGGATCTGCAAGAGGGCAAGCCGGTTGCCGCGGCGCCCAAGGGGGACTGGAAGCTGTTTGAAGTGGATTGGGGTTCACCCAAGGCATATCTCATCAGCCACATCCCGGGGGCCGGTTATATCGATACCAACAGCCTCGAAGAGGAGCCGCTGTGGAACAAGGTCTCTGACGAAGCGCTCAAGAAGCTGCTGCTGGACAACGGCATCCGTCACGACACCACCGTCATCCTCTATGGTCGCAACACCATGGCGGCTGCCCGAGCCGCGCATCTGATGATGTACGCGGGGGTGGAAGATGTGCGCCTGCTGGACGGTGGCCTGGATGCCTGGTTTATCCAGCACCTGCGCACCGAAACCGGTCTGCCCAACAAATATGAGCCGGTGAAGGCGTTTGGCGTGGCCATTCCCGCTCACCCCGAGTACTACACCACGCTAAGCCAGGCGAAAGAGCTGCTCAAGCAGCCCGATAGCGCACTGGTCAGCGTGCGTACCTGGGACGAGTTTGTCGGCAACACCTCTGGCTACAGCTACATCAAGCCGAAGGGCGATATCCCGGGGGCCAAGTGGGGTCATGGCGGGGTGGATGCCAACAGTATGAGCGATTTCCACAACCCGGACGGCACCATGAAGCCGGCCCGCGAGATCCTCGCCATGTGGGACCAGTGGAACATCGAGCCAACCCAGCAGGCGGCGTTCTACTGCGGTACCGGCTGGCGCGCCTCCGAGGCCTTCTTCTACGCCTGGCTGATGGACTGGAAACGGATCAGCGTCTACGACGGCGGTTGGTATGAGTGGAGTTCCGATCCCAAGAACCCGACCGTGACCGGTGAGCGCCAGCCCGCCAAGTCATGATTGCGCTCTTGCGCTTGAAAGAAGAGGCCGGACAGAGATGTCCGGTCTTTTTCATTGCGCTCGCCACCCGGCCAGATAGAGAGGCTAAGTCGCTGATTATTGACGGCGATCCCGCTTTGCTCATCCCGTCATCCCGTGCCGTGCGATTGAACTAGGCTTCAAGAAACATCCTCGTGGTGAGGATGATCGCAGAAGAGGCCGCAATGAAAAAACTGATGATGATCCTGGTGTGTGCCCTGGGGCTGGTGGCATGCAGCTCCCAATACATCATGAGCACCAAGGATGGCAAGATGATCACCACAGAGAGCAAACCCAAGCTGGATGAGAGCACCGGCATGTATCGCTATTACGATCATGAAGGGCGCGAAGTGATGATCAAGAAAGATGACGTGACCCAAATCATGGAGCGCTAAGCGCTCTCTTGCCGCGAGGGCCGCTATCTGCGGCTCTTCTCTTTTTGCCGAAAAGTCGCGCTGTTTCTCTGTTGATCCCCGCACATTCGCAGCAAATTCAGCCGTGATACAGCTTCCGTTATGGTTTAACCCTTATCATCACACTCCATTTTTTATTGGAGGTGTTATGTCCTTGATGTCTATCTGGAATTCCCGTTTTTCTGCACGCAGCTTGCTGGGTGGTGTCTTGCTGGTGGTGGCGTCAGCCAGCCATGCCGGTGACGATCAGTTCACGCTGGGGCGGACTATTTTGCTGGGAGCCGGTGATCATGGTGCGACAATTCCTTTGGTGGTTTGCCGTCAGACCAAATATATCAAGGTGAAGGCGGAGCGTGATTTGACCCTGGATCGGGTGGTGGTGACCTATGGTGGTGATCGTACCAAAACCATTCGCTTCGATCGGGAAATGAGCAGTGATAAAGAGACCGAGTGGAAATCACTGGGCTCGCGCCGTTGTGTGAAAAAAATCGAAGTGTACGGTAATTCAGAGCGCAGCAAAGCGGGCGTGAAAGTATTCGGCCGTAAATAATTGATGTGGTGTGTCTGCGCACACAGATGAGTTAAAAATAATGGCGAGCCGTGGCTCGCCATTATTTTTTATGGTCG
Organism: Aeromonas sp. R5-4; assembly: GCF_040908215.1. Lineage (NCBI taxonomy): Bacteria > Pseudomonadati > Pseudomonadota > Gammaproteobacteria > Aeromonadales > Aeromonadaceae > Aeromonas > Aeromonas sp. R5-4. The sequence continues at coordinate 49,303 of NZ_JBFODG010000033.1, forward strand.
GGTTCGCTATTTTTTCGGCCGAAACGGCTTGATGACAGTTTCATCGCACTCGAGATACGGCCCTTCCATCAAATCGATGCAGTAGGGGATGGCAGGGAAAACTGCATCCAGACATTCGCGGATTGATTTGGGCTTGCCCGGCAGATTGACGATCAGGGTATCGTCGCGCAGTCCGGCAGTCTGGCGCGACAGAATGGCGGTCGGCACAAATTTGAGGGATTCGGCCCGCATCAGCTCGCCAAAGCCAGGCATCATGCGATCACATACCGCCTCGGTCGCTTCCGGCGTGACATCCCGCTTGGCCGGACCGGTGCCGCCTGTGGTGACGATGAGACAACACTGCTCCTCATCCGCCAGCTGGATCAGGGTCGCTTCAATCAGCTCCTGCTCATCGGGGATCACCTGATAGACAGGTTCCCACTCCGAGGTCAGATAGGCGTTCAGGGTGTCGATGATGGCCTTGCCGGAGAGGTCTTCATAGATGCCCGCGCTGGCGCGATCGCTGACGGTGACGATACCGATTTTTGCCTTGCTCATGGTCTGCTCTTGAATGTCCGATAAAAGTGGCAATTAAAATAACATAATCAGTGAGATATGTTAAACCGTCAGGAGATGACGCGGGTCGGTGAGGGAAGAATAAAGTGTCGAATGAAGCAAAATAAGGCCACCCGGATTTTTATTTGCAATAAAAAACAGAAAATCACAGCCTAAAATGTATAAGTGTTTTATCTCGCATGAATTAAAAACAATCGCTTGTTTCCAAACACAATTAAAATAGATAGACACCCTCGTAGTGACCATTGTCCGGTTTAGTCGCCAGTGGATGGATTGAACCCTTTTTCGCCGCGTCGTATATACAGATTTATATGGCTGGGACGTGATGGTGTGGTACCGCAGTGTGTTGCCAGCAATAGTCGCCAAGGAGGGCATATGGAGTTGCCTGATTTTGACACCCTGAAGGAGTTGGCTGCGAGTGAGCCCTCCCGGCTGGATGCGATTCTGGAGCAGCAGATCGACCAGTTGATGGCCCGAGCGAGCCCCGATCAGCAGCGCCGTCTGCGCGGGTTGCAGTTCAAGATTGATGGTCAGCGCCGTCTGGCGAAAAACAATCTTGATAGCTGTATCCGGATTACCAACATGATGCGGGAATCTTTTTATTTGATGCGCAGTGAAATGAGCCAGTTCAGAGAAGAGGGGGACCCTCCGCCTGAAAGCGATGGCAGTGGTAAAATAATCCATCTGGCGGACTATCAACGTCGCAAATAATCTGCAATAACCCCCTTGGTTGATATTTCAGCCAAATCAGTGAGGCCATAATAAAGGGAATTGCTGGCGACCTGATTGTTATGGTTTTTAATGTTAGTCGTAATGTATTTGTGATGTAACCTCTTTTCTCCTTCTTGTAATAACTAATTAGTCAGGTTGTGATAGGGGTGGATGAATAACAATAAAAGTTAGGCTAATATGGCCGAAATTTTTATTGCTACGACTCGAAGGGATTATGAGAAGTATCACACCAAGACGGGTGTTGTCGCGGGAGCAACAGACAGAGATCACCCGCATTATCGTCAAGGTGGGTCAGATGTTGGCCCAGTTCGGGGCGGAAAGCCGGATCATCGAGCAGACCACGGTGCGGCTGGGGATGGCGCTGGGGCTGGAGAGTGTCGAAATGGCCATCTCTTCCAGTGCCATCGTGCTCACCAGTCTCTATCAGGGGGGTTGCGTCACCACTACCCGGCGGGTGCGCGAACATGGCATCAATATGCAGGTGGTGTGCGAGATCCAGCGGATCTGCATCATGGCGGAAAAAGAGCTGATCGGTGCCCGTGAAGTGCGCCAGCGCCTCGAAGCCATCGTCCCTTTCCACTATCACCCTTGGTTGGTGGTCCCCATGGTGGGGCTCTCCTGTGGTGCCTTTAGCCTGCTGTTTGGCGGTGACTGGCCCATCTTCCTTGTGACCTGCTTCTCATCTGCCGTGGCGATGCGGGTGCGCCAGCTGATGGCCCGCCATCACCATAGCCCGCTCATCAATTTTGCCGCCACCGGCTTTATCGCTACTTTGCTCTCCTCCAGCGCCACCTTCTTCAACTGGGGTGACCAGCCTTATCTCGCCATGGCGGCCAGCGTGCTGCTGCTGGTGCCGGGCTTTCCGCTGATCAATGCGGTCTCCGACATGGTGAAGGGCTACTTCAACATGGGGCTGGCCCGCTGGGGGACAGCGACCCTGCTGACCATCAGCGCTGCGATCGGCATCATTCTCGCCATGTCGGTCACGGGGATCTGGGGGTGGAAAGTATGATGGATTTGCTCTGGCTACTGGCCAAGGATGCCTTCTGGTCCTCCATTCCGGCGGTGGGGTTTGCCATGCTGTTCAACGTGCCACCACGGATGCTGAAGTATTGCGCCATGGGCGGTGCGCTGGCCCACAGCCTGCGTACCCTGCTGATCCACTATGGTATGCCCATCGAGTGGGCGACGCTGGCGGCGGCGACCACGGTCGGCTTTGTCTGCGTCTACTGGTCGCGCCGTCTGCTGGCGCCGCGTCCGGTGTTCAGCGTTGCCTCCATTATTCCGATGATCCCGGGCAGCTATGCGTTCAAGACCATGATTGCGGTGGTGGAGCTCAACATCAACGGCGTGACCATGGAGTTGATCCAGAGTGCGGTGGAGAACGGCCTCAAGGCGCTCTTTATCGTCGGTGCCCTCAGTTTCGGTTTGGCGATCCCCTCTCTGGTCGTGTACCGTAACCGCCCCATAATCTGACAGACGGTGAGAGGCCCCATGAAGATTTCCATGATTGCCGCCATGGCCCACGACAGGGTGATCGGCAAGGACAACCAGATGCCCTGGCATCTGCCTGCCGATCTGGCTCACTTCAAGCGTGTCACCCTCGGTAAACCGGTATTGATGGGGCGCAAAACCTTCGAATCCATCGGTCGACCGCTGCCCGGACGGCGCAATCTGGTGATCAGCCGCAATCCCGACTATCAGGCTGAGGGCATTGAGGTGGTGGGCTCCGTCGAGGCGGCGCTGGCGCTGTTGGCAGGCAGCTCGGTGGAGGAGTTGATGGTGATCGGTGGTGGTCATCTCTATGCCGAGATGTTGCCGAGCGCGGATTGCCTCTATCTGACCCGCATCGATCTGGCGGTGGAGGGGGATACCCGTTTCCCTGCTTTTGATGATGGCCAGTGGCAACGGATTGAGTGCGAGAGCCGCCCTGCCGATGAGAAAAACCCGCATCCCTATAGCTTCGAGACCTGGCAGCGCCGCTGACGGACGAATGCTAATGGGCAAATAACAACAAGGGCATCTTCGGATGCCCTTGTTGTTCTGTTGGGTTTTCAAGACGGGATTAGATGCCTGAGCCGTCGTTCTCGCCATTTTCCTCGTGCAAACCGCACTCGCGCTTGAGGCCGAAGAAGCGGGTCTGCTCCTCGCTCATGCCCGGCTCCCACTTGGCGGTGGTGTGGACATCGCCCACCGAGAGATAACCCTGCTCCCACAGCGGGTGGTAGGGGAGGTCGAACTCCTTGAAGTAGTAGAAGACATCCTTGTTGCTCCAGTCGATCACCGGCAGGAACTTGAAGCGGCCGCGCTGGATGCCCAGCACCGGCAGCTTGCCACGGCTGCCGGACTGCTCCCTGCGCAGGCCGGAGAACCAAGTCTGTGCCCCCAGCTCACGCAGGGCGCGGTCCATCGGCTCTACCTTGTTGAGCTGGTTGTAGCGGGTGATCCCCTCCACCCCCTGCTCCCACAGGAGGCCAAATCGCGCCTCCTGCCAGGCTGGGCTGAGCTCGGCCCGATAGATCTTCAGGTTGAGCGCGAGGCGCTCGGTCAGCTCGTCGATGAAACGGTAGGTCTCCGGGAACAGATAACCGGTATCGGTCAGCACCACTGGCACGTCGGCCCGCTCGCGGCTCACCAGATGGAGCATCAGTGCCGCCTGAATACCGAAACTGGAGGAGAGCACATGCTCCCCCGGCAGATTTGCCAGGGCCCAGCGCACCCGCTCGGGGGCACTCATGGTATCCAGCTCCCGGTTGAGGGGCGCGAGTGCCTCGACTTGCTCTTCACGGCCGAGGGCCAGCAGCGCCTGCAGGTCAAGGTGGCCATCTTCAGTGACATTAAGCGGCAGATTAAGCGGCATAGAAGTCCCTCGCAGAATCGATAACGGGGGCAATTACCCCAACCCGGATCACGAAGTCGCCGAAGCACTCACCCTGATTGCGCTCGGTGGCCCAGCGGCCGATCAGCGCGTCCAGTTCGGCCAGGATCTGCGGCTCGGTAATGTTCTCCAGGTGCAGGCGCGGAATGCGGGTGCCCTCCAGGTTGCCTCCCAGATGGAGGTTGTAGCGGCCGGGCGCCTTGCCCACCAGACCCACTTCCGCCAGCATGGCGCGGCCGCAGCCGTTGGGGCAGCCGGTGACCCGGAAGATGATGGCGTCATCCGCCAGCCCATGTTTGGTTAGCAAGCCCTCGATGTCGGTGACAAAGGCGGGCAGCATGCGCTCGGCCTCGGCCATCGCCAGCGGGCAGGTGGGCAGGGCCACACAAGCCATGGACTGCTTGCGCTGCTCGCTTACGCCGTCATCCAGCAGGCCGTATTGGCGTGCCAGCCCTTCGATGCGGGCTTTTTCGCTGCCAGGTACCCCGGCGATGATCAGGTTCTGGTTGGCGGTCAGGCGAAAATCCCCCTGATGCACCTTGGCGATCTCCAGCATGCCGGTTTTGAGCGGCTTGCCCGGGAAGTCCAGCAGGCGGCCATTCTCGATAAACAGGGTGAGGTGATGCTTGCCGTCGATCCCCTCGACCCAACCGAAGCGATCGCCACGGCTGGTGAACTCATAGGGGCGAACCGGTCCGAACTGGATGCCGGCGCGGCTCTCCACCTCGGCCTTGAAGGCTTCGACACCAACCCGTTCAAGGGTGTACTTGGTCTTGGCGTTCTTGCGGTTGACCCGGTTGCCCCAGTCGCGCTGGGTGCTGACCACGGCGGCCGCCACCTCCAGCACGTGGGAGAGCGGAATAAAGCCAAAATCGCTCGCCTTGCGCGGATAGGTGCTGGTGTCGCCGTGGGTCATGGCCAGACCCCCGCCCACCAGCACGTTGAAGCCCACCAGCTTGCCATGCTCGGCAATCGCCACGAAGTTGAGATCGTTGGCGTGGATATCCACGTCGTTGTGGGGCGGGATCACCACTGTGGTCTTGAATTTGCGCGGCAGGTAGTTGGAACCCAGGATCGGCTCCTCGTCCCCACCCAGCTTCTCGCCATCCAGCCAGATCTCGACATAGGCTCGGGTCTTGGGCAGCAGGTGCTCGGAAATTTTTGTGGCCCACTCGTAGGCTTCCTGATGCAGCTCGGACTCCACCGGGTTGCTGGTGCAGAGCACGTTGCGGTTCACGTCGCCGGCGGTGGCGATGGAATCTATGCCGGTGCTGTTGAGGGTCTGGTGCATCAGCTTGATGTCGCGCTTCAATACTCCGTGGAACTGGAAGGTCTGACGGGTAGTGAGGCGGATGCTGCCATACAGGCTGTGCTCCTCGGCGAACTTGTCGATGATCTGCCACTGGGCCGGGGTGATGATCCCACCAGGCAGGCGGGCACGCAGCATGACGTTGTGCAGCGGCTCCAGCTTCTGGGCGGCGCGCTCCGGGCGGATGTCGCGGTCATCCTGCTGATACATGCCGTGAAAGCGGATCAGCTGGAAGTTGTCGCCGTTAAAGCCGCCGGTGAGCGGGTCTTGCAGATCCTGCTCTATGGTGCCGCGCAGAAAGTTGCTCTCGCGCTTGAGGCGCTCGTTGTCGGCCAGCGGTCCTTCGACCGGTCCCGGAATCACTTGTTTGCTCATCAATAGACATCCCTTTGATAACGTTTGGCACGACGCAATTCGCTCAAATACTCTTCTGCTTCCTCACGGCTCTTGTGACCGTGTTCTGCAATCACATCCAGCAGGGCTTCCTGCACATCTTTCGCCATGTGGTTGGCATCGCCGCACACATAGAAGTGAGCACCTGCTTCCAGCCACTGGTAGAGCTCAAGACCCGCTTCACGCAGTCTGTCCTGCACATAAATCTTGTTGGCCTGATCCCGGCTGAAGGCCAGCGAGATCTTCGACAGCAGGCCCGATTTCACATAGCGCTGCCACTCCAGCTGATAGAGAAAGTCCTGGGTGAAGTGGGGGTTGCCGAAGAAGAGCCAGTTCTTGCCCTCGGCCCCTTGAGTCTCGCGCTCCTGCATAAAGGCGCGGAACGGGGCTATGCCGGTGCCCGGTCCCACCATGATGACGGGGGTATCGGGATTGGCCGGCAGGCGAAAGTTGTCGTTGTGCTCCACAAACACCCGTACCTCGGCATCTTCGGCCAGCCTGTCCGCCAGATAGGAGGAGGCGGCGCCACTGCGCACAGTGCCATCTTCCTGCGGGTAGCGCACCACGCCAACGGTGAGATGCACCTCCTCTTCCACTTCGCTCTGGGCGGAGGCGATGGAGTAGAGGCGAGGGGTCAGCGGGCGCAGCAGGCCAGTCAACTGCTCCGGGCTGAGTTCGGTCGGGAAGCGTTTGAGCACATCCACCACCTGGGCACAGGCGACCAGGGCATTGACCTGGGCCTTGTCACCGGCCAGGTCTTTGAGCGCTGCGTTATCCGAGATCTCTGCCAACCCCGTGATAAAGCCGCCGTGCAGCCGGGTCAGTTCGAAGTGACCGGTCAGTGCGGTGCGCAAGGTGCCGTGGGCTGTGGCTTCATCACCAGAGAGGCCGGTCAGGGCCAGCACTTCGCCCACCAGTTCGGCGTCATTGTCGAACCAGACCCCGAGGGCATCCCCCGGCTGATAGGTGAGGCCAGAGTCGGCCAGATTGATTTCGATATGGCGGATATCCTTGGTGGAATCCCGGCCGGTGATCTTCTGATTGACCGACAGGCGGGCAGGGAAGGGGTTCTCCTTGCTGTACTGGCTGTGGCCAACCGCCTGCTGCACCGCGCTGACTACGCTGCTGCTGGCCGCTCCGGTAGAGAGGGTCGCGGTGATGGCGTTGAGCGCCTGTTCGCCCCAGCTCTTGGCTGCATCCTGATAATCCACATCGAGGCTGGCGAGCTCATAAATGCGCTCGGCCCCTGCTTTGGCGAGGAAGTCGTCAAAATCTTTGCCGGTCTGGCAGAAAAATTCGTAGGAGCTGTCACCCAGCCCCAGTACCGCGAACTTGAGCCCGTCCAGCTTGCCAAGCTTGCCTTTTTTAAGCTGCTCGAACAGATCGACGGCGCTCTCCGGCGGTTCACCCTCCCCGTAAGTGCTCACTACCACCAGCAGGTGGCTTTCTTTCTTGAGCTGCTTGGGTTTGTAGTCGGCCATCGACGCGAGGGTGACGGGTAGGTCACGGGCCTCGGCCTGCGCCTTGATGGCACTGGCGACACCTTTGGCGTTGCCAGTCTGGGAGCCGTAGAGAATGGTCAGGCTGCCGCTGGGCGCAGCCACGGCGGCGCTGGCTGCAACGCTCTGCTGACCGGTCTGGGAGAGGCCGTAGAGATATCCGCTCACCCAGGCCAGTTGCTGGGTATTGAGGGTCGAGAGTACCTGACCCAGCTGACGTTGCTGCTCGTCAGAGAGGGGGGAGAGGTTGAATGGGGAATCCTTCAATTGCATCACACGCGTCTTCCATGGTCTGATTTTTGGCCAGATTAAAGGGCGTGTTGGATAACAACAAAGAATAAAAATATCTTCTTTATTCCATTATTGAATTTATAAAGTGATTTGGCGGTAAAGGAGATAGAAAAACGCCCCGCTGTTGCGGGGCGTTTTCAAGCTATCGCGCTCGGGATGGATCCCGGCGGGCATGAACCTTACTTCTGCGGACGCAGGGCAGGGAACAGAATGACGTCACGGATGGTGTGGCTGTTGGTGAACAGCATGACCAGACGGTCGATACCGATACCCTGACCGGCAGTCGGCGGCAGGCCGTGTTCCAGTGCGGTGACGAAGTCGGCGTCGTAGAACATGGCTTCGTCGTCGCCAGCTTCTTTCTGATCAACCTGATCCTGGAAGCGCTTGGCCTGGTCTTCTGCATCGTTCAGCTCGGAGAAGCCGTTGGCCAGCTCGCGGCCACCGATGAAGAATTCGAAGCGGTCGGTCACGTCCGGGTTCACGTCGTTGCGGCGGGCCAGCGGAGAAACGGCGGCCGGGTACTCGGTGATGAAGGTCGGTTGCAGCAGCATGTGCTCCACGGTCTCTTCGAAGATCGCGGTGATCACGTGGCCCAGCTCCCAGCCCTTCATCAGCTCGATGTGCAGACGCTTGGCAACAGCCTTGGCGCTCTCGAGGGTAGCCAGATCGTCCAGAGTTACATCCGGGTTGAACTTCAGGATGGACTCGACCATGGTGAGGCGCTGGAACGGCTGACCGAAATCGATGGTCAGGCCCTCTTCGCCCTCTTTGGCGTAACGGATCTTGGTGTCGCCCAGAATGTCCTGCGCCAGGGTGCGCAGCAGCTCTTCGGTCAGGTCCATCAGATCGATGTAGTCGGCGTAGGCCATGTAGAACTCGATCATGGTGAACTCGGGGTTGTGACGAACCGAGATACCTTCGTTACGGAAGTTGCGGTTGATCTCGTAGACACGCTCGAAGCCACCGACCACCAGACGCTTCAGGTAGAGCTCCGGAGCGATACGCAGGTACATGTCGATGTCCAGCGCATTGTGGTGAGTGACGAACGGACGCGCGGAGGCACCACCCGGGATGACTTGCATCATCGGGGTTTCCACTTCCATGAAGCGCTTTTCGTTGAAGAACTTGCGGATACCGGCAACCACCTGGGTGCGGATCATGAAGGTCTTGCGGGACTCTTCGTTGGCGATCAGATCCAGGTAGCGCTGGCGGCAGCGAGCTTCCTGGTCGGTCAGGCCTTTGTGCTTCTCTGGCAGCGGACGCAGCGCCTTGGTCAGCAGGCGGATATCGGAAACGTGAACGGAGAGCTCACCGGTCTGGGTCTTGAACAGGGTACCTTCGACACCCACGATGTCGCCCAGATCCCACTTCTTGAACTGCTCGTTGTAGAAACCTTCCGGCAGGTCGTCACGGGTGACGTAGACCTGGATCTTGCCGGCCATGTCCTGCAGGGTGGCGAAAGAAGCCTTGCCCATGATCCGGCGGGTCATGATGCGACCGGCAATCTTCACCCGTTTACCCAGGCTCGTCAGCTCCTCGGCGCTTTTGTCGTCGAACTCTGCGTGCAGATCGCCAGAGAGGCTGTCGCGACGGAAGTCGTTGGGGAAAGGATTACCCTGGGCGCGCAGGGCGGCCAGCTTGGAACGACGCTCGGTCATCTCGTTGTTGAGTTCGAGAGTTTGGTCGACTTCCGGAGTGATGGTTTGTTCAGACATGGTGATTCCTGCTTGTTTACAGACCTGATTTCAGGCTGGCTTCGATAAACTTGTCCAAGTCACCGTCGAGCACCGATTGGGTATTACGGGTTTCGACGCCGGTGCGCAGATCCTTGATACGGGAGTCATCCAGCACATAGGAACGGATCTGGCTGCCCCAACCGATATCAGACTTGGTCTCTTCCAGGGCTTGTTTCTCAGCGTTCTGCTTCTGAATTTCCAGCTCGTAGAGCTTGGCTTTCAGCTGCTTCATACACTGGTCTTTGTTTTTGTGCTGGGAACGGTCGTTCTGGCACTGTACCACGACACCGGTCGGAACGTGGGTAATACGCACCGCGGATTCGGTTCGGTTAACGTGCTGACCACCGGCACCGGAGGCGCGGTAGACGTCGATCCGCAGATCTGCCGGGTTGATCTCGATATCGATATCGTCGTCGATCTCGGGGTAAACGAACACAGAACAGAAGGAGGTGTGACGGCGGCCACCGGAATCGAACGGGGACTTACGAACTAGGCGGTGTACGCCGGTTTCGGTACGCAGCCAGCCGAACGCATATTCGCCGGTGAACTTGATGGTGGCGGATTTGATACCAGCCACGTCGCCTTCGGAGCATTCAATCAGCTCGGGCTTGTAGCCGTGGGCATCGCCCCAGCGCAGGTACATGCGCAGTACCATGTTGGCCCAATCCTGTGCTTCGGTACCACCGGAGCCGGATTGAATATCGATATAGCAGTCGGAGCCGTCGTGCTGACCGGAGAACATGCGGCGGAATTCGAGATCCACCAGCTTGGCTTCCAGCTGTTCGGATTCGGCGATGGCTTCGTTGAAGGTCTCTTCGTCTTCCCCTTCCACGGCCAGGCTCACCAGCATCTCGACGTCATCCACGCCCTGGGTCAGGGTGTCGATGGTGCCGACCACGTTTTCCAGCGCGACGCGCTCTTTGCCCAGCGCCTGTGCGCGCTCGGGTTCATTCCATACGTCCGGCTGTTCCAGCTCGGCGTTGACCTCTTCTAGACGCTCTTTCTTGGCGTCATAGTCAAAGGTACCCCCTAAGAAGCTCGGTCCGCTCAGACAGCTCCTTAAGTTTATTTAATACGGGATTAACTTCGAACATCGTGAAAACTCTCAGGGTCGATGTGATTTAAAAACGGGATATTCTAGCCAATTGTGGAAGGAATAAACAGGGTTGCCTTGGCTTGTGCGGCTCATGCCGTCAATTTCTGGTGCACTTTTCTCCACCTCGGTAGAAAATATCGCCCGCAGACCCATTTTCAGGTTCAGTTTTGGCCATTCGGGTCGCTAATGACTACGTGTAGTGTTGTGCAATTTAGGGAAAAACCCGCTCCTCACCTCAATAAGAAGAACACATGATGAAAAACCTGTCACTCAAGCAGAAGATACTGTTGTCAGTGGTGATCGCCCTTTCGTTGGTGATTTTGTTGCTCTCTTGGCAGAGCTATAGCAGCCAGAAGTCCCTGTTGCTGCAAGGCAGCAAGGAGCAGTTGCAACGGCTGGGTACCCAGCAGGCCGAGCGTGTCAGCGACTGGCTCGCAGCCCGTCGCGACGTGATCCAGGCGCTCGGCAACAAGGCCGGTGCCGAACCCCTCAATGCCTTGCAACAGGCACAAGTTTCCGGCCGTTTCCAGCTCACCTATTTCGGTGAGAGCAGTGGCAAGATGAATGACTCCGATCCTTCCATCAACCGCGATGGCTACGACCCGCGCTCCCGCGGCTGGTATCAGGAGGCGATGAGCAAAGGTGGCCTGATTGTCACCAAGCCCTATCTCGACGTGGCCTACAACATCATGGTGGTGACCCTGGCCCAGCCGGTTGCTGGCGGGGTAGTCGGTGGTGACCTCTCCATCGCCTCGCTGGTGGAAGACGTGACCAAGATGCAGCTGCCTGCCGACGGTTTCGCCATCATGATGCACAAGGATGGCACCATCATCGCCTACAAGGATGCCGCCAAGGCGATGAAACCGGCCAGCGAGATCGACAATGATCTGACCAACGCGCTGATCGAGCAGAGCAAGTCGAGCAAGGATCTGGTTCCTGCCTACTTCGACAACGAAGGTCGCGACAAGCTGCTGTGGGCGGCTGATATCCCCGACACGGATTGGGAACTGGTGCTGGTGCTGGACAAGGCCGCGCTGGAAGCGCCGCTCTCCTCCCTGCTGATGACCCAGCTGGGGATGGCGCTGCTGGTGCTGGTGGGTAGCATCCTCGCTATCTCCTGGCTGGTCAGCATGCTGCTTGGCCCGCTCACCAAGGTCTCCCTGGCGCTGGCCCGCATTGCCGATGGTAACGGTGATCTGACCCAGCGCATCAAGATCGACGCCAACGACGAAGTGGGCCAACTGGCCAACAGCTTCAACCGTTTCGTCGGCAGCCAGCATCAGCTGATCGGCAATATCCGTCAGCTGGCCAACGAGTTGAACGCCGATGCCGAGCGCAGTCTGGTGACCAACCAGGCCGCGGTGGACGAGCTGCAGCGTCAGCAGCAGGAGGTGACCATGGTCGCCACGGCGGTCACCGAGATGGCGAGCGCCACCATGGAGATCGCCGGCAACGCCGAGAATACCGCCGCCGCTGCCCAGCAATCTGCCCAGAGCAGTGAGCAGGGCAAGATGCTGGTCAACAAGACCCGCCAGTCCATCAATGGTCTGGCCGAAGAGGTGGGGCAGGCGACCGAGGTGATCGGCGAGCTGAGCCGTCACGCGCAGGCCATCACCAGCATTCTCTCCACCATTCAGGGGATTGCCGAGCAGACCAACCTGCTGGCACTGAACGCGGCCATCGAAGCGGCCCGTGCCGGTGAGCAGGGTCGTGGTTTTGCGGTGGTCGCTGACGAGGTGCGGGTGCTGTCGCGCCGTACTCAGGACTCCACCCAGCAGATCCAGTCCACTATCGAGACCCTGCAACAGACCACCGCTCGTGCGGTAAGCCTGATGCAGACCAGTCAGGGGCTGGCGGACAACAGCGTGCAGGATGCCGATCAGGCGGTGCGTGCGCTGGAAGAGATCACCAGCGCCATCTCCCTCATCTCCGACATGGCGGGTCAGATCGCCACAGCCGCCGAGGAGCAGACTCAGGTGACCGGCGAGATCACCCAGAACACCACCGCCATCAAGGATGTGAGTGACGAGATCACCGCTGCTGCCATGCGCGATCTGGATCAGGCCCACAGCCTTAAAGGGCGTGCTGCTGACCTTAACCAGCAGGTATCGACCTTTATCCTGTAAGGTGCAACTCACGGCCTGTTCCGCCTGAGATAAACAAGCCCCGCCCTCTGTCGAGTGCGGGGCTTTTTGTTGTTCGGGGGAGAGCGGGATGTGGGGATTCCGGGTAGTCCGGGTTGCTCGCGGGTCACCCTGGTGGCGGATACGTGCCCCGGCTCTGCCTGCGTCAGCTGGCGAGTAGGGAGCAAGCAAAGAGCCCACCGAAAGGTGGGCTCTGATCATATACGTCTGACGGAAAGGGAATTACAGGAATGGCATCGCCATAAACAGCTTGATCACCATGGCGTTGATGATGTCGATAAAGAAGGCGCCCACCATGGGCACCACCAGAAACGCCAGGTGGGAGGGACCGAAGCGCTGGGTGATGGCCTGCATGTTGGCAATCGCGGTCGGGGTGGCCCCGAGGCCAAAGCCGCAGTGACCTGCCGCCAGCACGGCCGCATCGTAATTTTTGCCCATCACCCGGAAGGTGACGAAGATGGCGTAGAGCGCCATCGCCACGGTCTGGGCGGCCAGCAGAATGAAGATGGGCAGGGCCAGGCTGGCCAGATCCCACAATTTCAGGCTCATCAGTGCCATGGCGAGGAACAGCGACAGGCTGACGTTGCCCAGCAGGGATACCTCGCGATCGCTCACCTCATGCCAGTTCAGCAGGGTCAGGACGTTGCGCAGCAGCACGCCGACAAACAGCACGCAGACAAAGATCGGCAGCTCGAAGGCGCCCCCTTTGAGCGAGGCGGAGAGCAGCTCGCCACCCTTGAGGCTGATGGCGATCAGCGCCAGCGTCTCGATGACGCTGAAAGTGGTGAGGGGGCGCTCCATGTCGGGCATTTCGAAGCCCTGGGGGGCCTCATCCTGATTGTGCTCCTCACCGGGCACCTGCACTTTCTTCACCAGATAGCGAGCGACCGGACCACCGATCAGGCCGCCCAGCACCAGACCGAATGTGGCACAGGCGATGGCGAGCTCAGCGGCGGATTGCACGCCGTACTTCTCGGAGAAGGTGGCACTCCAGGCCGCCCCGGTGCCGTGGCCGCCGGAGAGAGTGATGGAGCCGGCCAGCAGCCCCATGTGGGGATCTAGACCGAGCAGGGTCGCCAGACCGACACCCAGACTGTTCTGCACCAGCAGCAGGCCGGTGACCACCATCAGGAAGGTAACCACCGCCTTGCCGCCGCGTTTCAGGCTGGCGAGATCGGCGGAGAGACCGATGGAGGCGAAGAAGGCCAGCATCAGCGGGGTTTGCAGGCTGGTATCAAATTGCAGCTCCATCTGCAGGGTGGAGCGCAACAGCAGCAGTACCAGCGCGACCACCAGGCCGCCGGCTACCGGTTTGGGGATGTTGAAGGTACGCAGCAGCCCGACTCGGGTAACCAACACCCGGCCAAGCAGCAATACCAGAGTGGCAGCGACCAGCGTTGCGTAGGAATCAAGTTGTAACATTCAGTACTCCCATGTTGATTGGCTGTGTCTTTCATAGCAAAAGACTTACAGATTCAGCCGGGATGAAACCAGTGTGGCTTATGTGCCAGCAAAGAAGGGGAAACATCTCCCCGCCCCAGGAAAGATGGGGCTTGTGCGGGCCTGAAATGCTCAGGCATCCAGATGAGATTTTAGTAAAATCCGGCGGATTGTAGCAAAAAGCATCGTTTAATTCCATCTTTGTCGTATTAATGCTCGTTTTAGTGGTTTATTGTGACATTTAACACTATGTAGGTAGAGGGCAGAAAAGCCGAAAAGGGTGCATGGAACGGCTGTCATTTGGGGCGCCAGTCTCTATAATTCGCCGGTTTCCGCTGCACGCAGAGGCGCTGGCGGGCGTTGACATTGTGGTTCACCCCGACATGGTTCATGTTCCGGCGGTGTTCACTTCATCAAGAGGAGAGGGTGTGAAGAAGTCTATCTACATTGCCTACACAGGCGGCACCATTGGGATGCAGCGTTCCGATCACGGCTACGTGCCGATGGCGGGCTTTATGGAAGACTGTCTGGCGCGGATGCCCGAGTTCCACCGCCCCGAGATGCCGGATTACCATATCCACGAATATGCCCCTCTCATCGACTCCTCCGACATGACCCCGGCGGATTGGCAGCGCATCGCCGAGGATATTCGTGACAACTACGACAAGTACGACGGTTTTGTCATTTTGCACGGTACCGACACCATGTCGTTCACCGCCTCGGCGCTCTCTTTCATGCTGGAAGATCTGCACAAGCCGGTTATCATCACCGGTTCCCAGATCCCGCTCGCCGAGTTGCGCTCCGACGGTCAGCAGAATCTGCTCAACGCCCTCTATATCGCGGCCAACTACCCGATCCACGAGGTGACGCTGTTCTTCAACAACCAGCTCTATCGCGGCAACCGCAGCAAGAAGGTGCACGCCGACGGCTTCCACGCTTTCGACTCCCCCAACTATCCGCCGCTGCTCAATGCCGGGATCGCCATCTCGCTGGAAGCGGGCGAGTTGGGCGTGCCGTCCGAGCGGCCGCTGGTGCTGCATGACATCACCCCCCAGCCCATCGGCGTGGTGACCCTCTATCCGGGGATCTCCAGCGAGGTGATCGCCAACATCCTGCAACAGCCGGTGAAGGCGCTGATCCTGCTGTCATTCGGGGTCGGCAATGCGCCGCAAAACCCGGCCATGCTGGCGCTGCTCTCCGAGGCTTCGGCCCGTGGCGTCATCATCGTCAACCTGAGCCAGTGCCTGCACGGCAAGGTCAACATGGGCGGCTATGCTACCGGCAACGCCCTGTCGCGGGCCGGGGTGATCTCGGGCTTTGACATGACCGCCGAGGCTGCACTCACCAAGCTCCACTTCCTGTTGAGCCAAGACTTGCCCTCCCACCGCATTCGCGAGCTGATGCAGCAGTCGTTGCGTGGGGAGCTGACTCCCTGATAACCCTCGCGGTAGGGTGCAATAAGCGCAGCGCATTGCACCGGTGACGAGGGGTGATAAGTTAGGAAAAAAGAGGGGAGCCATAATGGCTCCCCTCTCTGTTGTGGCCGCTGCGGGCGGCCTGCCGGGTAAGACTCAGTGGTTGAGGTCGACCCGGACTATCTCTTCCTCATCGCGATACTGACGCTTGAGCTCGCTCTTGCTCTTCATCACGATCTCACCGTCGCGGCCGATGTTCATGTGCTCGGGATTGTCGAGATGCATCGCCTGCCAGGCCATCACTGCTTGCAGGGAGGTGGCCTTCTGCTCGTCGGTCAGGGGCTTGCCATCGGGCCACTTGCCCAGCTCGACTGCGGTCTTGAGCCGCTCGTACACCTCTTGTGGCATCTGCCTGATAGCTTGTAAAAACTCACCCTGTTGAAACGACATCCGGCCTTCTCCTTGAACTATTGAGCCATAAACTGCGGGATCTGACGGGTCATGCAGGTAGACTCTATCGGTCTATGCAGGCAGATCCTGTCGGACTACGCCAGCCATCTGTTCCATCACCCGCACTACCTGACAACTGTACCCGAACTCGTTGTCATACCATACGTAGAGCACACAATGATCCCCTTCGGCGATGGTCGCCTGGGAGTCGACGATGCCCGCATAACGGGAACCTACCATGTCGGAGGAGACCAGCTCGGTACTGGCGCTGAAGTCGATCTGGCGATGGAGGGCCGAGCTTAGCGCCATCTGTTGCAGATAGGCGTTGAGGCTCTCCCGATCGGTGGCCTGCTCCAGCGACAGATTGATAATCGCCAGCGAGACGTTGGGGGTCGGCACCCGGATGGCGTTGCCGGTCAGCTTGCCCTTGAGTTCCGGCAGCGCCTTGGCCACCGCCTTGGCGGCGCCGGTGCTGGTCATCACCATATTGAGAGCTGCGCTGCGACCGCGGCGCTCGCCTTTGTGATAGTTGTCGATGAGGTTCTGATCGTTGGTGTAGGAGTGGACCGTCTCCACGTGACCGTGGCGGATGCCGAATCGCTCCTGCATCACCTTGAGCACCGGGGTGATGGCGTTGGTGGTGCAGGAGGCGGCGGAGATGATCCTGTCATCCGGGCCTATCACCTCATGGTTGACCCCGAACACCACGTTCTTCATCTCCCCCTTGCCGGGGGCGGTCAGTAGCACCTTGCCGGCACCGCGCGCTTTCAGGTGCTCGGAGAGGCCTGCCTCGTCACGCCAGACGCCGGTGTTGTCGACGATCAGCGCATCGTGAATGCCGTAGGCGGTGTAGTCGATGTCGGCCGGGCTATTGGCGTAGATCACCTGAATGAAGGTGCCGTTGGCAATGATGGCGCTGCGCTCCACATCCACCTCGATGGAGCCGTTGAAGGGGCCGTGCACCGAGTCGCGGCGCAGCAGGCTGGCGCGTTTCTCCAGATCCCCGTCGCGACCACCGCGTACCACGATGGCGCGCAGGCGCAGCGGATTGGCGGCGCCGGTACGCTCGATCAGCAGGCGGGCCAGCAGGCGGCCGATACGGCCAAAGCCGTAGAGCACCACGTCGGTCGGCTGCGGCATCTGGCTGCGGCCAAGGGCCGGTGCCAGTCGCGCTTGCAGATAGTCCTCTATCCCGGCTTCATCCTGATGATCCTGCCAGTAGCCGACTGCCAGCTTGCCAAGGTCAACCTCGGCGGCGGTGGGTTTGAGGGCCACGATGGCCTGAAGCAGGGGGAAGCTTTGCTGGATGGGGAGGGGAGCGCCCTGGTGGCGGCGGACGACCCGGTGGGCCTTGAGGATATCGATGGTGGAGGCGTTTTGCAGCGGGCGGCCGTAGAGGGTGATCTCGACCCCTTGTTGTCGGTAGAGGCGACCAATCAAGGGCTGCATGGCTTCGGCGAGCTCCTGGCTCTCCTGCCACGCTTGCAAGTAGTGCTCGTGGGTCATTGACCAGATCCTTTATTTCACGTTGTTGGTGTAAATAGAAAATTCGTCGAATGCAGATCAGTGTAGGGGTGTATATTTCGTTATATTATTCTGCAATCGCGGCCTTATATGGCGCGCGTATTGTAATGGATATGTAACCGGTTTGCTAGCCGGAGGTGGCCCGTAAAGGCGCCAGTTGTTACCAACCCGCGTTACCAACAAGATGTGAACCATGGCCAATTTCCCCCTGCGACAGACCTTCATCATGCTTTCCGTCGGCCTTGCCGTGGCTGGCTGCAATGACGACCGGATCCACAATATCTGCAGCAACCATGCCGAGCTCTGTCAGGATCTGGTGGACGATGGCTGGTGCCGCTACGAGCGTACCGATGTGATCCGCAGTCGCTTCTATCTCAAGGAGGAGGGGACGGATCGGCGCAAGTACGAGCTGATGCGCAACCTTGAGCGCTATCTCAAATGTGCCGAGCGCTCCACCAACATCGAGTACAAGAATGCCCGCGAGCAGAAGAGTCCACGGGTCGAGGGCATGCTGGCGGCCGGGGATCAGTTGGCCCAGCTCGATGCGGCGACCCGCAATTCACAAGATCCCTACCTGCTGCTCTGGCACTGGACCAACAACACCAACGAGTTGGCTCGTCAGCAGTTTATGGCGCTGGAAGGCACCAAGGCGCTGGATGAACCCGAGCTGCAACTGGCGCTCGGCGGTATCTACGCCAAGAGCGACCCCGAAAAGGCCATTGCCACCCTGCAGCACGGTCTCTCCCTCTATCAGGAGGGGGACAAGGTGAACAGCCGCATGTTCACCTCCCTCAGCACCCTCTATATGGGCCAGAAACAGTACGGGCTGGCCTATCTGTGGGGCAAGGTGAGCGAGTCGTTTCAGGATAGCCCCGAGGTCTCAGCCAAACGTTTTGGCATCTACCACACCCTGAGCAAGACAGAGCAGGATGGTTACGATGTGCGGGCTGCCGAGATTGTCGAGCAGCTCAAGCATGGCAACTACCGGCCCTGAGGCAGTGATGACGACGTTTTCTCCGGCCAGCTGCTGGCCCAATCCGTTCGATCTCTCTTTCGTTCATGGCGAGGTGCGTACCGATGGCCGTACTCTTGAGCGCCTCACGGTACGTGCCGTGGTGCTGCGCGGCGACGAGCTGCTGCTGGTTCACTCCCGGGTTAACGGCGATCTGATGTTCCCCGGGGGCGGCATTGAAGCGGGGGAGAGCCACCATGTGGCATTAGCTCGCGAGTTGCTGGAGGAGTGCGGTGCCGACCTGCGGGAAGTGGGGGGCCTGCTTGGCGAGACCCGTGAATATCGCGCCGCCCGCGAACCGGGGTTCGATGCCTACTGCATCCGCTCGCTCTACTATCTGTGCCGGATTGCTGAGCAGCTGGTAGCGCCGCAGCCGCAGCCCTACGAGATCCGGCTTGGCTTTGTGCCCGGCTGGTTTGCGATCGACGAGGCGCTGCAGACCAACAAGACCCAACTGGCGGGGCCATGCCCCCAGTGGACGGCGCGGGAAACCCGGGTGCTGGCCCAGTTGCAGCGCTGGCATCAGCAGGGGCGCTTCGAGGAGGAGTGACCATCAGGAGTGACAAGGGGGCGCGATGCCTCTCGTTGTCGTCTATATCGGGGGTGGCATCGCGCCTCGCCTGCTCGAATAGCGGACGGCTTCATGGCTCAGATTGTTGCAAATAAATCGGTTGGAGTTTTCTCTCTGTTGCGCTGGTGAGACAATTTGCCTTGTCAGTGCGTCCGGCTTGCCGGCCATGATGGCCAGAAAGCAGTGCCCGATTTGCCGCCGTAATCGGCATAAGCAGATGCTTGCGGGGGGCGTCGGCAGCCTTGATAGCGCAGCATCAGCCAGCCATGAGCCATAAAAAAGAGCGCCTCGGGGCGCTCTTTTTGTTGCTGCTGGCGAAAGGAGGGGGTGTTTCACCCCTCTTTGCTGCGAGGTTACTTGACCTCTTCGCCCTTGGCTTGCAGATCCGCGTGGTAGGAGGAGCGAACGAAAGGACCACAGGCTGCGTGGGTAAAGCCCAGCTCCATGGCGACATCTTTCAGCTCGTCAAACTCTGCGGGCGGCACGTAGCGCTTGACCGGCAGGTGGTGGCGGCTTGGCTGCAGATACTGACCCAGGGTCAGCATATTGACGCCGTGGGCGCGCAGATCCTTGAGTACCTCGACGATCTCTTCGTTGGTCTCGCCAAGGCCCATCATCAGACCGGATTTGGTCGGCACGTGGGGGTGCATCTCCTTGATGCGGCGCAGCAGCTCCAGCGACCACTTGTAGTCGGCACCCGGGCGGGCGACGCGATACATGCGCGGCGCGGTTTCCAGGTTGTGGTTGAAGACGTCCGGCGGGGTCTCGCGGAACACCTCCAGTGCCTGCTCCATCCGGCCACGGAAGTCCGGGGTCAGGATCTCGATGCGGGTCTGCGGGCTGTGCTCGCGGATCTCGCGGATGCAGTCGGCGAAGTGCTGGGCACCGCCGTCGCGCAGATCGTCGCGGTCCACCGAGGTGATCACCACATACTTGAGGTTCATCTCCTTGATGGTCAGCGCCAGCTTCTTCGGCTCTTCCGGATCGAGTGCCAGCGGGCGGCCGTGGGCCACGTCGCAGAAGGGGCAGCGACGAGTGCAGATGGCGCCCATGATCATGAAGGTGGCGGTGCCGTGGTTGAAGCACTCCGCCAGATTGGGGCAGGAGGCCTCTTCACAGACCGAGTGCAGCTTGTTTTTGCGCAAGGTGCTCTTGATGTGTTCGATCTTCTGGCTGGAGGGGGGCAGCTTGATCCGCATCCAGTCCGGCTTGCGAAGGAGTTCTTCGTTGGGATCCGGCATGAATTTCACCGGGATCAGGGCCATCTTGTCGCCATCGCGCAGCTTGACGCCCGGCTCCATACGAACGGGTTTGCTCATGATTCACTCTCGGTGTTTGTTATTGTTTGATAGCCAATCAGGCGGGCCAGCTCGGCCACCAGAATGGATTGCGCCTCGGCCACGCTCTGCGGGCCGCCCAGGGCGCTGGTCTGGGTCATGGCCATGCCCGCATAGCCGCACGGATTGATGTGCAGGAAGGGGGTCATGTCCATGTTGATGTTGAGGGCCAGCCCGTGGAACGAGCACCCCTTGCGGATGCGCAGCCCCAGCGAGGCCAGTTTTGCCTCCATGCCAAGGTCATTTTTCACATAGACCCCGGGAGCATCGGCCTTGGCATAAGCCTGGATATCGCTTTTGGCGAGGGTGTTGATGATGGCTGTCTCCAGCGCGGTCACCAGCTCGCGAACCGAGAATTTGCAGCGGCGGACATCCACCAGTACGTAGAGCACCAGTTGGCCCGGGCCGTGATAGGTCACCTGACCGCCGCGATCGCTCTGCACCACCGGGATATTGCCCGGATTGAGCAGGTGTTCGGCCTTGCCGGCCTGACCCTGGGTGTAGACGGGATCGTGCTCTACCACCCAGAACTCGTCCGGGGTATCGCTGGTGCGGTTGTCGGTGAAGGCTTTCATGGCGTCCCATACCTGCTGGTAGGGGCGGCGACCCAGCTGCCTGACAATCAGACTGGACTGGGCGGGGATCTGGGATGACATGGCGTCCTCGCGGCGTGCTGCGGCCAAAAACAGTCGCCCCGCAGAACGGGGCGAGAGAGAAATTACAGTACGTATTTCACCAGCTCGATCTTGCCAAGGGCGTGGTACATCGCTTCGATGTGCTCCTTGCTCTGGGCAGTCACGGTCACGCGGACCGAGTGGTAGTTGCCCTTGGAGCTGGGCTGGACGGTCGGGCTGTAGGTGCCGGGGGCGTGCTGCTGCAGCACTTCAACCACCATTTCCGGCAGTGCCGGGTCGGCAACGCCGAGTACCTTGAACGGGAATTTGCAGGGAAACTCCAGCAGTTCATCAAACTTGGTATTCATTTACTCACCTTTTGCGTCATCACCGGGATGACTTCATCTTGGATGGCTAGTGGCCGATGGCCCGTGGAGGCCGCCATTTCAAGTCTATATGGGCACGGCTCATAACTATATGGGCGCTGCCCGGACCGGGATCAAGGCCAGGATCGGTCAGACAAGGATGGAAGTGCTGCTTTTTACCACAAATCAGGGTAAGGCGGAACCTGCAGTTTACAGGGTTATTCACTGCCTTTGCCGGTCACAGACAGCAGCGGCGCCTGTTGGCGCCGCTGTTTGGTGAGGATTGTGCGTTGGATTACTTGAACCAGCTGGTGACCAGCAGTACCAGATAGTCCCACAGACGGCTCATCAAGCCACCTTCCTGCACCTCTTCCAGGGCTACCAGCGGCACCTGCTTGATCTCTTTGTCACCCTGTTTCAGGAACACGGTACCGACGCGCTGACCCTTGGCCAGCGGCGCTTTCAGCTCGCTGTCGAGCTGGAAATCAGCCTTCAGGTTGTTACCCTGACCGCGGGTGACCAGCACGGAGACATCTTTGTCGACGCCCAGTTTCACTTCCGGTTTGTCGCCCATCCAGATCTTCTGGGTGACCAGCTCGGTGCCTGCCTTGTACGGGGTCAGGCTCTGGAAGAAGCGGAAGCCATAGGTGAGCAGTTTTTTGCTCTCGGCGGCGCGGGAGGCTTCGCTGCTGGCGCCCAGTACCACGGCGATCAGGCGCATGCCTTCGTTGTTGGTGGCAGAGGAGACCAGGTTATAGCCGACCTGGCTGACGTGGCCGGTCTTGATGCCATCCACCTGCAGGGATTGATCCCACAGCAGACGGTTGCGGTTGTGCTGGGTGATGCCGTTGAAGACGAAGGATTTCTGGGAGTAGATCTTGTACTCCTCCGGCAGGTCGCGGATCAGCGCCTGACCCAGACGGGCCATGTCGTGAGCGGTACTGTAGTGACCTTCCGCATCCAGGCCGTGCGGGTTCATGAAGTGGCTGTCGTTCATGCCAAGCTTGGCGGCCCAGCTGTTCATCAGGCTGGCGAAGGAGTCGGTGCTGCCCGCCAGGAACTCGGCCATGGCGACGCAGGCGTCGTTGCCGGACTGGATGATGATGCCCTTGTTGAGATCATCGACGGAGACCTGCTTGCCCACCTCGATAAACATCTTGGAGGAGTCGGAGTAGTTCTTGGACCAGGCGTTTTGGCTGATGGTCACCATGTCGGTGCGCTTGATGTTCCCCTTCAGCAGCTCCTGGCCGATGATGTAGGAGGTCATCATCTTGGTCAGACTGGCGGGCGGCAGACGCTCTTCGGCGTTCTGCTCGGCCAGCACCTGACCTGAGTAGTAATCGATCAGAATATGAGCCTTGGCGGAGATCTCCGGCGCGGCGGGAACCACCATGGGCATGGCATTCGGGGTCGGTGTCGGCACCGGCGTATTGGCCTGGGCGGTTACGCTGATCAGTGAGGCCAGAAGAACTGAACGGGCAAATTTGGACATCTTGAAATTCCTGCGAGCCAGATGGGGATAAAATGCGGGCCTAACTATACCAGATGCGCCCGCAGGTTATAGCCCGAGATGGCGATCAGAACTGGTTTTTTATCCATCACTCCCTGTCATCACGCCATAAAACGACGTGATGACAGTGAGTAAGCGGTTAGTCACATCCGCAGCAAAAGGGGGCGATCAGGGCACGATAAAGGCCTGTTCCAGCCCGCCCTGACGTACTTTTTCCAGCACACTTGCCTGCTGGTCGGCGGCGACCGGGCCAATCAGCACCCGGAAAATGGCGCCATGGGCATCGATCCGGTAGGGTAGGCCGTAACGCTGGGTCATCACCTTGCCCATCGCCTCGGCCCGATCCCGGGAGCCGCTGGCCAGTACCTGGATCATCTTGCCATCACCACTGCTGGCGGGCGCTGCAGCCTTGGCTGGCGCTGGTTTGACAGGTGCCGCTTTGGCGGGTGTGGCCGCGGGCGCCTTGACGGGGGCGGGTTCGGCGGCGGGAGTGGCCATCGCCAGTGCGGTTGGTTCACCCAGGAAGCCATCTTGCGACAGCGTGTTGGAGGCCGCAGCCGGAGTGGTCGGAGTCATTTCGATGGGCTTCATCGGTTCCATGATCACCATCTGGTCCGGAGTGTCGCTGATCAGCTCCAGCCGTACTCGGGCCTCACCGCTATCGACCATCTCCAGCTGCTTGGCCGCTGCGTAGGAGAGGTCGATCAGGCGCGGGCTGTTGAACGGGCCGCGATCGTTGACTCGCACTATGGTCTCCAGCCCGTTGTCCAGATTGGTGACTCGCACATAGCTCGGGATGGGCAGGTTGCGGTGGGCGGCACTGAACAGCTTGCTGTCCAGCACATCGCCGTTGGCGGTCTTCTGGCCGTCCAGATCCGGTGACAACCAGCTGGCGGTGCCCTCTTCGCTGTAGTGTTTGATGTCGCGCCACACCTCGTGCTTCTGCTTGCCGATCCAGTAGTCCCGGTTGCCGCTGGCACTCAGGGGCTCGGGGCGCGGAATGGCGCCGGTGGCTTGCGGGATCTCGATAACGGGTGGCTTGCTGACCGGTGCTTGTGGCTCGACGGGGGCGCTATGTTCCGGCTGGCTGCTACAGGCGGCCAGCAACAAGCTCAGGCTGAGCGGGAGGAGTTTGTGACGAAGATGCATACGCTTCCTGAATGGCTTGGCTAAGTTGATACACCGCCATCGCATAGAGTGGGCTGCGATTGTAACGGGTGATCACATAAAAGTTATGCCGTGCGACCCAGTATTCCGGTCCATCGGCTTGGGCAAACGCCAGTAACTTGACCGGCGTCTGTGGGGCCAGCGGCGTGGCGAGCTCAATCCCTGCCGCCGCCAGTTCTGACCACTGCTGTGTTAACTCGGGCTCAGGCCTGAGTAGAGGTTCGACTGCCATCAACCCGATCTGGGCCGGTTCCACCACGGATTCGCCCCAGCGCCACTGGTGGCTGGCAAAATAGTTGGCCACGCTGCCGATGGCATCGACCGGGTTGGCAAACAGATCCCGCTTGCCATCCCCGTCAAAGTCGACGGCATAGTGGCGATAGCTGGAGGGCATGAACTGCCCCATCCCCATGGCGCCGGCATAGGAGCCCTTGAGGGCATCGAGTTGCCACCCTTCCTCTTTGGCCAGCACCACCAGCTGGGCAAACTCCTTGGCAAAGAAGTCGCTGCGCTCCGGGTAGTGGAACCCCAGGGTGTAGAGGCTATCGAGCACCGGATGACGGCCCATCTGGCGACCGTAGAAGGTTTCTACCCCTATGATGGCCACGATGAGCGAGGCGGGCACCCGATAGGTCTGCTCCACGCGAGCCAGCGTCTCGGCATGTTGCTGCCAGAACTGCTGGCCATCACGGATGCGCTCCGGGGTAACGAACAGCGGCCGGTAGCGATGCCAGGGTTTGGCCTCCCACGGCTTGCTGATGGTGTCGAGCACCTCCTGCCGTAACTGGGCGCGGGCGACGGCGGCCTGCAACTCCGCCAGCGGCACCTGTTGCTGTTCGGCGAGCAGGGCCAACCGATCCGGCGCCACAGCGGCGGTCGCCATCGTGGTGGCGAGCGAGAGCAGCAATCCGGCCCGTTTCATCAGGCGAGCAGTCTTCTATGAGTCTGGATGGACATCAGGATACCGAATCCGGCCATCAGGGTCACCATGGAGGTGCCGCCATAGCTCACCAGCGGCAGGGGTACCCCCACCACCGGCAAGATGCCGCTCACCATGCCCATGTTGACGAACACATAGACGAAGAAGGTGAGGGTGATGGCACCGCCCAGCAGCCGCTCGAAGCTGTTCTGGGCCTGCATCGAGATAAACAGGCAGCGGCTGATGACGTAGAGGTAGAGCACCAGCAGTAGGGCAACCCCTACCAGACCGAACTCCTCGCTGAATACTGCGAAGATAAAGTCGGTATGCCGTTCTGGTAAAAACTCCAGCTGGGATTGGGTCCCTTGCAGCCACCCCTTGCCGAAGACGCCGCCGGAGCCGATGGCAATCTTGGACTGGATGATGTGATAGCCGCGGCCGAGCGGGTCCTTCTCCGGGTCGAGCAGCATCAGCACCCGCTGGCGCTGGTAGTCGTGCATCAGGAAGAACCAGAGTACCGGCATAAAGGCCAGCATCAGCAGGACCGCCAAGCTGATCAGCCACCAGCTGAGCCCCGCCAGGAAGATGACGAAGAAGCCGGAGGCGGCCACCAGAATGGAGGTGCCAAGGTCAGGCTGGGCGGCGATCAGCAGGGTGGGCAGCAGCACCATGATGAGGGCGATCACCACATGGCTGAACTTGGGTGGCAGCGAGTGGCGACTGAGCCAGGCGGCCACCATGATCGGCATGGAGAGCTTCATCACCTCGGAGGGCTGGAACTTCATAAAGCCCAGATCGAGCCAGCGCTGGGCCCCCTTGCCGATGTGGCCGAATACGTCCACCGCAATCAGCATCAGCACCACCACGGCGAACAGCGGCACCGACCAGCGGGCGTAGAGGGAGGGGGGCAGCTGGGCCAGGCCGATCATCAGGGCAAATGCGAGACCGCCGCGCACCAGCTGGCGCACGATGGAGTCCATATCCTGACCGGAGGCGGAGTAGAGCACCACCATGGAGAGGGTCATCACGGCCAGCAGACCGAGCAGCAGGGGCAAGTCGATATGCAGCTTGTACCAGATGCTCTGCTGGCGGGCAGAATTACTCATTGGGGGCGACCTCACTCGGTTGGGACGGCTTTTCCGGTGCCGGTGGCAGTTGCGGATCAGGGGGCAGCAGATAGGCATCCAGCATCTGGCGAGCAATGGGCGATGCAGCTCGACCACCACCACCTCCGATGGAGTTTTCCAGTACCAGAGCTACCACCGCTTTGGGCGCCTCGAAGGGGGCATAAGCAACGAACAAAGCGTTATCGCGATGTTCCGCCTTGACCGTCTTGATGTTGTAAACCTGATTTTCCTTCAAACCGACTACCTGGGCTGTGCCCGATTTGCCGCCTGAGGAGTAAGGCGCCTTGGCAAACGAGTGACGGCCACTGCCTTCACTGCCATGGTTGACTCGCCACATCCCATCCTGCGCCACTTTCCAGAAGCTGTCGTTCTTGAGCTTGAGGGCGATATTGGGGTTGATGGGGGCATCGACCACCCCCGCCTGGGAGGCTGTGCTCTTGAGCAGGTGCGGGGTGACGTCGTGACCATTCTGGGTCAGGATGCTGATCGCTTTGGCCAGTTGGAGCGGGGTGGCGCTCCAGTAGCCCTGACCGATACCGACAGAGATGGTGTCACCCTGATACCATGGCTGGCGCCAGCGGGCCATCTTCCAGTCACGGGACGGCATGACCCCCTTGGTCTCTTCATAAAGATCGACTCCTGTGTACTGACCGAAGCCAAACTTGGTCATGTAGCTGTGGATCTTGTCGATGCCGACCCGATAGGCGAGATCGTAGAAGTAGGTATCTGCCGAGACCTCGATGGCGCGATAGACGTCGAGCCAGCCATGACCCCAGCGGCGCCAGTCGCGAAACTTCTTGGTGGTGCCGGGAATGGAGAAGCTTGGGCCGCCGAAATAGCGGTAGCCCGGGGTGATGGCCCCCTCGTTGAGACCCATGATGGACATCATGGGCTTGACGGTGGAGGCAGGGGCATAAATGCCCTGAGTGGTGCGGTTCACCAACGGCCGCGCCGGATCGTTGAGGAGCGCCGAGTAGTTGGCGCTGGAGATACCGGTCACGAACAGGTTGGGGTCATAGCTGGGGCTCGACTCCAGGGCCAGGATGGCGCCGGTTTTCGGGTCCATCATCACGATGGCTCCGCGCTGGCCAGCCAGCAGTTGCTGGGCCTTGAGCTGCATCCGGACGTCGATATTGAGGTAGATATCCTTGCCCGGAATAGGTGGCTGGAACTTGAGGGTGCGGACAATCCGGCCGCGGTTGTTCACCTCGACCTCCTGATAGCCCGCCACACCGTGCAGCTCATCTTCGTAATATTTCTCCACCCCCTGCTTGCCGATATCCTTGGTGGCCGCGTAGTTGGCGAGTTTTTCTTCCTTCTCGAGGCGCTCTACGTCACGGGTGTTGATCTTGGCCACATAGCCCAAAGCATGGGTGAGGGTGTCACCAAACGGGTAGTAGCGCTTGAGGTAGGCTTCGATGCTGGCGCCCGGGTAGTTATGCTGATTGACCGAGAAGAGGGCCACCTGATATTCGGTCAGCTTCTCGTAGAGGGCGACCGGCTTGAAGCGGCGCTGGCGCTTCACTTCGGCGAGGAACTTCTCCTTGGTGCCTTCCGGCAGACCCAGCAGGGTGATCAGCTGGTCGGCGGTTTTTTCGAGATCCTTGGTCTCTTCCGGCACGATTTCCAGACTGTAGACCGGGCGGTTTTCCGCCAGCAGCACACCGTTGGTGTCATAGATGAGGCCCCGTGGCGGTGCCACCGGCACCACGCGGATTCGGTTGGAGTTGGAGCGAGTCTGGTAGGTGTCGTAGGACTCGACCTGCAGATAATAGAGATTGCCCAGCAGCACCAGCATCAGCACGACGATGCCGATGTAGGCTACCAGGGTGCGCCGGAAGAACAGATTGCCCTCGGCACTGTGATCGCGCATTTCGATGCGTTGTTTCAGCATGCCTTTACCTCAAGACCCTTGGGGGCAATAAGAGCAGGAACTGCATTGTTCACTCTCTGTGATAGGGGTGAATATGAGAGGTGAGACTCCAGAGACGCATGGCTCACTCTCTATGATACGGATGGTTGGTGGTGATGCTCCAGGCCCGATAGAGGCTCTCGGCCACCAGTACCCGTACCAGCGGATGGGGCAGGGTGAGCGGTGACAGTGACCAGCTCTGTTCGGCGGCAGCCTTGCACTCGGGGGACAAGCCTTCCGGCCCGCCTACCAGCAGGGCCACATCGCGGCCATCGAGTTTCCACGCCTCCAGCTGGGTCGCCAACTGCTCCGTGGTCCAGGGCTTGCCCGGAATATCGAGGGTGACGATGCGCGAGCGCCCCGCAGCCGCCAGCATGGCTTCCCCTTCCTTCTGCAGGATGCGGGGAATGTCGGCATTTTTGCCCCGTTTGCCTGCGCCGATCTCGACGAGTTCAAACGGCATGTCTTTGGGGAAGCGGCGACGATACTCTTCGAAGCCATGCTCTACCCAGGCGGGCATCTTGGTGCCCACCGCAATCAACTGGATCTTCATGGTCGTTACACTTGTGCTCTTATTGCGTATTCATTTGAGCGGCACCGCTCCACAGCTTTTCCAGTTGGTAGAAGTCACGATGTTCATCCTGCATTACATGCACGATCACCGAGCCCATATCTACCAGCACCCATTCACCGCTCAGTTGCCCTTCCACGCTCAGCAGATCCAGACCCGCGTGGCGGGCCTCGCTGGCCAGATGGTGGGCAATGGCGCTGACGTGACGACTGGAGTTGCCGGAACAGATGATCATGGTGTCAGTAATGCTGGATTTGCCGCGTACATCGAGGGTGATGATGTCGCGGCCTTTCATGTCATCGATCTTGTCGATGATAAAGGCATGCAATTCTTGGCCTTGCAATGAGTCTCTCCTGTATTCCGGCGCGCAGCGTTTGCGTCAGGGCGGCGGATTATATCATGGTCACTCCCGTTTCCCATCGGGCGGGGCGGGATTACGACAGGGGCTAGCGGCGGTTGGCGCGGTAGAGCCCCTGTTGATCAATATAGTGCGCAACCGACTCGGGCAAGAGGTAGCGGGTGTCTTGCCCCGCATCCAGCAAGGCCCGCAGTCGGGTGGCTGACAGTTCGATGGGCTGGTTGTCCGCCAGCCAGATATGACCGGTCAGACGCTGATGCAGCGCGTTGGCATCTGTGGTGTGATGGCGCGCCAGCAGCTGCGCCACCCCGGCCGGATAATCCGGTTGCCAGCCCGGCCGCACGCTCACCACCAGATGGGCATGGTCGAGCAGCTCCTGCCAGCGGTGCCAGCTTGGCAGGCTCAGCAGGGAATCCATCCCCATCAGAAAACAGAGCGGCGTACCGGGCAGTTCATGACGCAGCTCGATCAGGGTATCGATGGTGTAAGAGGGCTTGTCCCGTCTCAGCTCCCGCTCATCCACCACAAAGTGGTGGTTCTCTGCCGCCGCCAGTTTGACCATGGCGAGACGCTGTTCGCTCGAGCAGAACGGATTGGCGCGGTGGGGCGGGATATGGTTCGGGATCAGCCGCATCTCGGCCAACCCGAGGGCATCGCGCGCCTCGATGGCCGGGCGCAGATGGCCGATATGGATAGGATCGAACGTGCCCCCCAGCAGGCCAATGGGCGCCTTCAGCACGGGCTGCTCTCCATCACCAGCGGCAGCGGGGTGCCATCACGAAAGCCGAGGGCAATGGTCTGCAGCATCAGCCAGGCCTGCTCGCTATCGAAGCGGCGCTGTGCATCGTCCAGCTGGGCCATCAGTTGCCACAGTTGCTGCAACTTGGCAAACGGCAGTCGGGTCAGTGCTTGCTGAATGAGCTGCTGGCGGCTCTGCCAGATGCGCAGGCGGCTGAAGTGCTCCCCCAGCGGCTGGCCGTTGCGCATTGCCAGCGACAGCTCGGTCAGCTGCTCCAGCTCGCGGCAAAGGGTCCAGGCCAGCATCCCCGGCTCGGTGCCTTCGGCCCGCAGGGCGGCCAGAATGCGCTGGGCCCGGTTCACCTTGCCCTCCAGCAGGGTATCGACCAGCTGGAACGGGGTGAAGTGGGCGTGGCGGATAATGGTCTCTTGCAGATAGGTGACGCTGATGGGCTGGGGCGGCGAGAGCAGGGTCAGCTTCTCGATCTCTTGGCTGGCGGCCAGCAGGTTGCCCTCGTAGGAGTGGCACATGAAGTTGATTGCATCCGGCAGCGCCTTGAGGCCGAAACGCGCAAAACGGGCGCTCATCCAGCGCGGGAAGAACTTGGGCTCCGGATGGTTGACCGGCACATAGGTGCCAATCTGGTAGAGCTTGTCGAACCAGGCTGCCTTCATCTGGGTCTGGTTGAGGCGACCGCCACTCAGCACCAGCAGCAGGTCGGGATGAAGCTGCTTGCCAATTTCGCTGATGCGGGCAGCGAGATCCTTGTCCACCTTGGCGGGCAGCTCCAGCTCGATGATCTGGCGGGCGGAGAAGAGGCTCATGGCCTGACAGGCATCGTAGACCTGATTCCAGTCCAGCCCCTGCTCCACCACGAAGGTGTGGCGCTCATCGAAACCCTGCTTGCGGGCGACCTGACGGATGGCATCGATGGCCTCCAGTCGCAACAGGGGCTCGTCGCCAAAAACGAGATAGCAGGGCCGAAGCCCTGCTTTGAGGTGGTCACCAAATTGCTCAGGGTAGACTCTCATCAAAGTACTCGCATCAGAAGCTGACCTGACTCAACTGCCGGATCACCTGATTGGCCGCCTGCTCCTGCATCTCGCGGTTGAGCTGCTCCTGCTCACGGGAGGAGGCGAGCGCTGCATCCGGCTTGTTGAGGAAGCTGCGGTTGAAGTTGATGGGGAAGACCTGAGTCGGCTTGCCCGGTACCGAGATGGTGAACTGGGTACCAAAGCCCAGCACATATTCGGTGTCCGTCCCCAGCGCGTTGACCGAGGCGACCTGACTGGTGCCGCCTACGCCGCCCAGAGTGAGCACCGGAATGCCCTCCTTGTCGGCCAGGGTCACGCCAGAGGCCTTCAGACGGGTGGTAACCATCCGGTAGAAGTCGCTCTTGTTGTCGCCCACGACCTTCATGGTCATCAGCTCGCTCGGAATGCCGTTGCCGCGCATGTGAAAGCCGCAGCCTTGCAGCAGCAGACCAGCCAGCACGATGGCCATCCAGCGGGTGAAGATGGTGCCCATAGAAAATCCTCTTTGCATTAAGGGAAAGCGGCGGGCGCAGGGCCCGCCGTTATCATCCGTTTGCTGTCACAGATTGGCAATGATCAGTTGGCAGCCAATTAGTTAGCGACAATGTTGAGCTGTCATGGGCCGGTAAGTCGTTACCCATGAGTGGCCACACAGTCAGCCAAGGTCGCCAAATGGTATGACATCAGTTGGCAACCGATCAGTTAGCGACAATATTGAGCAGCTTGCCAGGTACATAGATCACCTTGCGCACGGTCAGACCGTCGGTGAACTTCTGCACGGAAGCATCGGCCATCGCCAGCTTCTCGACATCAGCCTGGCTGATCTCGGCCGGCACGGTCAGTTTGCCGCGCATCTTGCCGTTGATCTGCACCACCACCAGCTTCTCGGTCTCGACCATGGCCGCTTCATCGGCCACCGGCCAGGCTGCGTGATCGATGTCGTCGCCCTTGCCCAGCATCTTCCACAGCTCGAAGCCGATGTGCGGGGTGATGGGGTAGAGCATGACTACCACAGCTTCCAGCGCTTCCTGCATCAGGGCGCGGTCCTGCTCGTCGTTGCCGAGCTTGGCCAGATTATTCATCAGCTCCATGATGGCGGCGATGGCGGTGTTGAAGGTCTGACGGCGACCCACGTCATCGCTCACCTTGGCGATGGTCTTGTGCAGTTCACGGCGTACCGCTTTCTGCTCGTTGGTGAGAGCTGCCACATCCAGAGCGGCAACGGCGCCACCGGAGACGTGTTCGAAGGTGACGCGCCACAGGCGACGCAGGAAGCGCTGGGCCCCCTCTACGCCGGAGTCGGACCACTCCAGGGTCATCTCTGCCGGAGAGGCGAACATCATGAACAGACGGACGGTATCGGCGCCGTAACGCTCGACCATCAGCTGCGGGTCGATGCCGTTGTTCTTGGACTTGGACATCTTGGTCATGCCGGAGTGGAGCACTTCGCGGCCTTCGTTATCGATGGCCTTGGTGATGCGACCCTTCTCGTCACGCTCTACCTTGACGTCGGTCGGGCTGACCCAGACGTTGCCGCCCTTCTCGTCTTTGTAGTAGAAGGCGTCGGCCAGCACCATGCCCTGGCAGAGCAGGCGCTTGAACGGCTCGTCGCTGTTGACCAGACCCGCGTCACGCAGCAGCTTGTGGAAGAAGCGGGCATAGAGCAGGTGCATACAGGCGTGTTCGATACCGCCGATGTACTGATCCACCGGCAGCCAGTGGTTGGCAGCCGCCGGATCCAGCATGCCCTTGTCGTAGTCCGGAGAGCAGTAGCGCGCGTAGTACCAGGAGGACTCCATAAAGGTGTCGAAGGTATCGGTCTCGCGGAACGCTTCCTGACCGTTGTAAGTGGTCTTGGCCCACTCTGCGTCAGCCTTGATAGGGCTCTGGATACCATCCATCACCACATCTTCCGGCAGCAGTACCGGCAGCTGGTCTTCCGGCGTCGGCACCACGGAGCCGTCAGCCAGAGTCAGCATCGGGATGGGGGCACCCCAGTAGCGCTGACGGGAGACACCCCAGTCGCGCAGACGGTAGTTGACGGTGCGCTTGCCTTTGCCCAGCCCTTCCAGCTTGCTGGCGATGGCATCGAAGGCGCCCTGGAAGTCGAGACCGTCGAACTCGCCGGAGTTGAACAGCACACCTTTCTCGGTATAAGCGGCTTCGCTCACGTCGACGTCGCCATCAACCGGCTTGATCACCGCCTTGATGTCGAGGCCATATTTGGTGGCGAATTCGAAGTCACGCTGATCGTGGGCCGGAACCGCCATTACGGCGCCGGTGCCGTAGTTCATCAGCACGAAGTTGGCGACCCAAACCGGTACCTTGCGGCCATCCAGCGGGTGAATGGCATAGAGGCCGGTGGCCATGCCCTTCTTCTCCATGGTGGCCAGCTCGGCTTCGGCTACCTTGGTGTTCTTGCACTCTTCGATAAAGGCGGCCAGCTCCGGATTGTTCTGGGCTGCTTGTAGCGCCAGCGGGTGACCGGCAGCGATACCGACATAGGTGACGCCCATGAAGGTGTCCGGACGGGTGGTGTAGACCTCCAGCTGCTCAGCCTGACCTTCGATAGCGAAGCTGATGTTGACCCCTTCGGAGCGGCCAATCCAGTTGCGCTGCATGGTCTTGACCATCTCTGGCCAGCCTTCCAGATTGTCGATGTCGTTGAGCAGCTCTTCAGCGTAGTCGGTGATCTTGATGAACCACTGGGGGATCTCTTTCTGCTCCACCGGGGTGTCACAGCGCCAGCAGCAGTTGTCGACCACCTGCTCGTTGGCCAGCACTGTCATGTCGTTCGGGCACCAGTTGACGGAGGAGGTCTTCTTGTAGACCAGACCCTTCTCGTAGAGCTTGGTGAAGAACCACTGTTCCCAGCGGTAGTAATCCGGCTTGCAGGTGGCGACTTCACGATCCCAGTCATAACCCAGACCCAGCATCTTCAGCTGGTTCTTCATGTATTCGATGTTTTCGTAGGTCCAGGGCGCCGGCGCGGTATTGTTTTTGATCGCGGCGTTCTCGGCCGGCAGACCGAATGCATCCCAACCTATGGGTTGCAGCACGTTCTTGCCATTGAGGCGTTGATAACGGGAGATCACATCACCTATGGTGTAGTTACGAACGTGCCCCATGTGTAGTCGACCAGACGGATAGGGGAACATGGACAGGCAGTAGAACTTCTCCTTGTCTACCTTTTCCACGGCCTTGAAGGTTTTCTTGGCATCCCAGTGCTTTTGCACTGCTGGTTCGATTGATTGGGGAACGTATTGCTCTTGCATTGGTGACATCCGGATCTGTGAAATGAATAGATAAATCAGCTGGGAAATCGCAATAGAATACCCATATCCTGCGGCGGCAACAACCGCCAGCGTCCCTTGGGCCTTAAGCCGGGCCAGATCAGGGTTTAGTAGAGGAGTTAGAGCCATGGACAAACGTCAAAAAGGGTACGAAGCCTTCATTGCCGAGCTGCAAAAACAGTGGCAAGAGACTGAAGAGTTCCAGGGGGAGCGCCTCAACCGGATGATTGCCAAGGTGCAGGCCTATCTGGAGGCTGCCAGCGACCTGACTCAGGACGAACTGGCGCTCATCGCCGAGTACGTGAAGCGGGATCTGGGCAACTATGACGAGGGGCGCCATGACGATAGTGCGCAGGTGGAAGAGTCTGCCTTTATGCTGGCCCTCAAAGACACCGCCTGGTCCTGGCTGGCGGATGTGACCGACCGCGCCCAAGTGGAGTGGCGCGAGCTGGCCGACGAGCTGGAGCACAAGGGTGTTTACGAAGCGGGTGACTGGGTGGGGCTCGGGGTCATGGTGTGCGACCAGTGTGGCTGGCGCCATACCGTGCTGCATCCCCAGCAGCTCGATACTTGCCCCGAATGCGGCTGCGCCGAGTATCATCGCGAGCCGCTCTCGCCCTGAGTCATGCCATCAAGGCGGACGAGATAACGAGCAAAAAGGCGCCATCAGGCGCCTTTTTCTTGCTTGCAGGTTTCGTCGGGGCGTTTACTTGCCTGCGACGGAGAGGCCACCAAAACGGATAAGCGGGGAGTAGAAGCCCTTGCCGTCGTTGTGGTGCAGGGTATCGCCGACCGCTTCCAGCTCGCCCAGCAGGCGGTAGAAGTTGCCTGCTACCGTGATGCCGCGCACCGGCTGCAGGCGAACTCCATCGCGGCAGAGGAAGCCCGACGCGCCAAAGGAGAAGTCACCGCTCACCGCATCGGCACCGGAGTGCAGGCCATCCAGCTTGACCAGCTCCAGATAGTCGCCGCTTTGCACCTCCGCTTCCCTATGGGGGCCCGCGCCAAACACCAGATGGCGAGCGGTCACATCGAGGGCGCTGCGGGCACCGCGAGCGGCCGAACCGTTGCTGGCGACGCCAAAGTGGCGGGCGGTGGCGCTGTTGTGGAGCAGGGTTTTCAGCTCCCCTTCGCCAATCAGCAGCAGATCCGAGCTGGCAGCTCCCTCGCCATCAAACGCCTTGATGTTCATGCCGCCCGGCATATAGACCCTGCTCTCCAGAGTAAGCCAGCGTGACGCTACGCTCTGGCCGACCTTGCTGCGCCAGGGGTTGATCCCCTGCTGGGCCCACTTGCCCGACAGCACACCCTGAAAGCAGCCAAACAGGCTGGCGAAGCAGTTGGTGCTAAAGATGACGCTGTAGTGACCGCTCGGCACCGCTTCACCGGGCAGCAGACCATCGGCGATGGCGTAGATCTGCTCGATCAGGGCCTGACTGTCCAGCTCGTCGAAGCGGCGGCCATACTGCCCCTGCGAGTGCATCGACTGGCGGCCATCCCGTTCCACCAGCGCCGAGGTGTAGCAGCCGACGCTGAACTCGCCGTGCTGGCAGAGGGTGCCCTGACTGTTGGCGAGCCAGAGCTGGCTCTCCCCTTCGAAGAAGCTGTTGTAGGGGGCGCCGCTCACATCGGGCATGGCCAGCATGTCAGATTCCAGACGCAGGGCCAGAGCGATCTTCTCCTCAACCGGCGTGGTATCGGGCTGGTTGATCTCGGCGCAATCTGTGGTGATCCGGCTATTGGCCACCGAGATGCGCTGATCAGGATCCACCTTGGCAAAGCGGCTGGCATCGAGCGCATCCTGCAGCATGGCATCCAGCGCCAGCTCATCGAGGGATTCCGAGTAGGCGATGCCGACCCGACCCTCTTTGATCAGGCGAATGCCGAGCTGCTGGCTGCTGGTGACCTTGTATTCACCCAGCTCGCCCTTGTCTGCCTTGAGGGAGAAGGCCTTCTCCTGATTGGCGATGATGTCTGCCTCGGCGTTGAGGTCGGCCACCTTGTCGAGCAGGCGGGTGAGCAGTTGGTTCATGTCGATGGTGCTCATCAGGCGTTCCCTCCCACCAGAATGTTGTCCACCTTGAGGGCCGGCTGACCCACCGAGGTGGGCACCGAGCCCGAGACAGAGCCGCACATGCCGGCGGCCAGCGCCAGATTGCGGCCCACCATGGAGATCTCTTTCAGCACCTGCGGGCCGGTGCCGATCAGCGTGGCCGACTTGAGCGGCTTGGTGATTTTGCCGTGCTCGATGAGGTAGGCCTCCTGCACATTGAAGTTGAATTCACCGGTGCCGGGCTGTACCGAGCCGCCCCCCATCTTCTTGGCGTAGATGCCGTGCTCCACCGTGGCCAGCATATCGTCGAGGCTGTGGTTGCCCGGCTCGATATAGGTGTTGCGCATGCGCGAGGTGGGGGCGTACTTGTAGGATTCGCGCCGCCCCGAGCCGGTGCGGGCGTAACCCGTCTTGAGGGCGCCCATTCTGTCCACCAGAAAGCCGGTCAGTACCCCGTCCTTGATGAGCTGGGTATGCTGGGTCGCCATCCCCTCGTCATCGACGTTGATGGAGCCCCAGGCGTTGCTCTGCAAGCCTTCATCCACCGCATTGACCACCGGATTGGCGATAAGCTGGCCCATCTTGTCGTGGAACACCGAGGCCTTCTTGGCTACCGAAGTGGTCTCCAGCAGGTGGCCGCACGCCTCGTGGAAGATGACGCCGCCAAAGCCGTTCTCCATGATGACCGGCAGGGTGCCGCTCGGACAGGGGGCCGCCCCCAGTTTCACCAGTGCCTGACGGGTGGCAGTGAGCGCCAGATCGCGCGGATCGATGCGATCGGCATGCTCCCACCCCATCAGGGCGCCGGGGGCCTCGTAACCGACGCTCTGCTCGCTCCCTTCCATGGCGATGGTCTGGGCCATGATGCGGTTGTAGTGGCGGCGATCGGCCACTTGCACCCCTTCGCTGTTGAAGATCTCCACCTCCTGCTCCCAGCCCAGCACGTTGCCGGAGAACTGGCTCACCTTGCTGCTCTCGGCGCGGGCCACCGCATCCATGGCGTGCAGATAGGCGATCTTCTGCTCCAGCAGCTTGTCTGCCGACAGCGGCAGCGCCACCGGGTTGCGATCGCTCAGGCGGGTGAAATCGAAGGCGGTGGCGGTCACCACGGGGTCGCGGCGGTCTTTGGCCGCCAGCAGGGTGACGATGCGCAGCAGCTCGTCGCGGCTGGCCAGATTGGTGTAGCCGTAGAGCACCTTGTGGCCGTAACAGAGGCGTACACCGATGCCGAAATCGAGGCCGCCGCTGATGTTCTCTATCTGGCTGGAGAGCAGGCTGAGCTGGCTGCGGCGCTTGCGCTCCACAAACAGCTCGGCAAAATCGGCACCCAGTGCCAGCGCGTGATCGAGCACGTCACGGGCAATGGCGGGGGCCAACAGGGAGAATGGAGTCATAGAATATCCTTTTCTGGTCTGTCCGTTTGCTTCCGACATCCGGCTCTGATTGTTATGGGATGTCGAGTCCATTGTTGCAGACCAGCACAAAAAAGTCGCTATAGCGTCATGCGATGATACCGATTGAGAAAATCGGTGCGATAACTGCGCCCGGCGGCCAGGGCCAGGCGCTCAGGGTCGTTTTGCCAAAACGTGAGAAAGATCAGAGCAGGGCGTGGATTTCGCTCAGGATCTGCTCGACCCACTGCTCGATGCGCGGATCGGTCTGGTCATATTGGTTGGCATCATCAAGGGCCAGCCCGACGAAGTGACGGCCATCGTCGATCAGTGCCTTGGAGGCATCGAATTCGTACCCTTCGTTGGGCCAGTAGCCCACCAGCTTGACCCCTTTTGGCACCAGCTGATCGTGCAGCATGCCGAGGGCGTCCTGGAACCATTCGCCATAACCGAGCTGATCGCCGAGGCCAAACAGGGCGACGATACGCCCCTCCAGATGGAGGTCGGCGATATCTTCCCAGCGGGACTCCCAGTCCTCCTGCAGTTCGCCAAAATCCCAGGTGGAGATGCCGAGGATCAGGATCTCGTAATCCTCCATCAGGCGCAGGGAGACATCCTTGATATTGTGAATATCCACCAGCTCGGGGCCGATGAGGGCGCGGATCTTCTCGGCAGCCATCTCGGTGTAGCAGGTGGTGGAACCGTAAAACAGACCAATCTTCATCGCTCTTCTCTCTGTTGGCGCTTTCTCGCTTGCTTTTGGCGCGTTCTCGCATGCTCGTGTGGGCTGCGCCATGTTGGCAACACGATGGGTAACGTAAGGGGAGGGCGCCAGTCTAGCAGATTGCCATTCGACCTTCACCGCCCGGCAAGGGGGGTGGCAAACGTGCCTTATCTTT
Organism: Aeromonas sp. R5-4; assembly: GCF_040908215.1. Taxonomy (NCBI): domain Bacteria; kingdom Pseudomonadati; phylum Pseudomonadota; class Gammaproteobacteria; order Aeromonadales; family Aeromonadaceae; genus Aeromonas; species Aeromonas sp. R5-4. The sequence goes on from NZ_JBFODG010000033.1 coordinate 87,637, forward strand.
CCAATGAAAGTGCCTTGTCTTTCCAAGGAGTTGGCGCGTTACAATGGGCCATCGATCCCCTGATTGCAGCGCACCATGAGCAAACCCGACCCCCATCCCCTGATTGAACCCTTTCTCGACGCCCTCTGGCTGGAGCGGGGATTGTCTGACAACACGGTCAGCTCCTATCGCAGCGATCTGGAGAAGTTCTCCCTCTGGCTCGACGAGCAGGGGAGCTCGCTGCTGCTGGCGGGGATGGACGAGATCCAGCACTACCTCGCCTGGCGGGTGGATCACCAGTTTGCGGCCAGCAGCACTGCCCGCTTTCTGTCGGCCCTGCGCCGCTTTTACCAGTATCTCAACCGCGAGAAGCTGCGCAGCGACGATCCGACCGTGCTGCTGGAGGGGCCCAAGCTGCCGAAAAAACTCCCCTCAGATTTAAGCGAAACGGAAGTGGAGGCACTCTTGAGTGCGCCGCTGGTGGATGACCCGCTGGAGCTGCGGGACAAGGCGATGCTGGAGCTGCTCTACGCCACCGGCTTGCGGGTTTCCGAGCTGGTGGGGCTTACTGCCGAGCATGTCAGTTTGCGTCAGGGCTTGGTGCGTGTGGTGGGCAAGGGCAACAAGGAGCGGTTGGTGCCGATGGGCGAGGAGGCGATGCACTGGCTGGAGCGTTACTACCGGGAGGCCCGCACCCTGCTGCTCGGTGGTACCAGCTCGGACGTGGTGTTTCCCTCCAAGCAGGCCCGTATGATGACCCGCCAGACCTTCTGGCACCGCATCAAGCTTTACGCGCAGCGGGCCGGGATTAACGGCGAGCTATCCCCCCATACCTTGCGCCACGCCTTTGCCACCCATCTACTCAACCACGGCGCCGACTTGCGGGTGGTACAGATGCTGCTGGGCCATGCGGATCTCTCCACCACCCAGATCTACACCCATGTGGCCAACGAGCGACTCAAGGCGCTGCACGGGGAGCATCACCCCCGCGCTTAAGCCCGTTGCAGGCGATTTTTGCCCGCTTGTTTAGCCTGATACAGGGCTGCATCGGCGCGGGCCATCACACTGTCTGGGGCATCATTCAGGGATTCGGCAATGCCACCGCTAAAGGAGACGCTTAAGCCCTTTTCACGCCAATCCTGTTGCCCCATGCTGATACGCCACTGCTCCATCAACTGCTGTGCACTGGCAATATCTGTCTGTTCAAAAATGGTGACCAGCTCTTCCCCCCCAAAGCGGCACAGGGTTGCCTGTTCCTCCAGCAATTGGCTACCAAGCTGAGCGGTGCGTTTCAAAACGGCATCCCCGATGGGATGACCATAGGTATCATTTATTTTTTTGAAGTTATCAATGTCGATAATCGCCAATATATATTGGCTATTTTCTTTATATAGAGTGGCGAGCACCTCTTCCAAATGACGGCGGTTGTACAAGCCGGTTAATGCATCACGCAGCGACTTTTCGGTTTCTGCCTGCATTTTGTCTGAAATCATCACGATTTCATCCTCCAGCTCCTCTATGCCTGCCAGCTTGGGGATAATAATCTGTTGCCCTGGAGGGGTAATACGCAATTGTCTAACAACTTGTACCAATGTGCTGATGGTATGCTCCAGGCGTTGTCTGAAAATAATGGCAACCAGTGTGAATATCGATAGTGACAATATCAGAGTGATAAATATGGTAGGCAATATTTCACCAATCAGAATATCGCTCTTGAATGGAAATACAGTAATAACCAGCCATGATGGGTTGTTGTGAAGGGCGTGATATGAAATGAGATCACCATTTTCACTCATTAAGGTACCATTCCTGCCTTTCAATTCGGAAATCCATGGTTGGTCAAGTCGACTGCCGTTTTCCTGAGGGTCGCTGTGAGCCACAATCATCTTGCTGCCTCGGTCAAAGAGCATATATACAACATTGTTACTACTCTCCAGAATCCGCCCTATACGTGCTGAAAATACCTTCAAGTTCAGGTCGATGCCAATCACGCCAAGAAATTCCCCCTGGTTATTGAAAACAGCATGGGAAAGGGTGACGACCGGCGTTTTTTCAATCGCGTCAATGTAAGGGGAACTCCAGATATTGATGCCGGGATGGTCGATGGCATTGCGATACCATGGGCGTTCCGATTCTTTGAACTCAATCGGGGTAGGATGAAGAGAGAAATTGATATGCTTGTTATCCTGAAGCATGTAGTACACGGTTTTTATTGGGCCATCAGGGTAAAGAAGGTATTGCCAAATGTCGCGATAACGTTGTTTTAATTCCGGGGGAAGATCTCCATTATTCTCAGTAATGTCGGCAATGATGATATTTATTTGCCTCTCAACCGAAGAGAGTGAGTTATCCCATTGCTGCGCAGTACTATCGTTAAAAAATCTGGCGGTGCTTAGCAAGGTGTTTTTCTGCATAACAGAAAAAAGGTACGCACTACCCAATGTGGTCAAAACAAGTGGCAGCGCAAGCAGCAAAAGAAAACGGAGAATAAAGCTGTGATTGGAGTTTGCAGCATTGGAGGTTTGCATAGTCACGACGCCTATATAACTTTACGCCATCTAACCATAGCCCATGGGCATCGTGACACACATACACACTAGTCTGGGGAGTCGGCTTAACGCTCCTGTTGAGATTTCAGCAGATCACGGATCTCGGTCAGCAGCTCCTGATCCTTGGTCGGGCCTGCCGGGGCGGCGGCTTCCTCTTCCTGCTTTTTCTTGAGGGTGTTGATGGCTTTCAGTCCCATGAAGATGGCAAAAGAGATGATCAGAAAGTCGATGATGGTCTGGATGAACTTGCCATAGGCGATAACTACGGCGGGTGTTGCACCTTCTGCGGCCTTCAGGGTGACCGCAAGGTCGCTGAAGTCCACGCCGCCCAGGATCAGGCCGATGGGCGGCATGATCACGTCACCGACAAAAGAGGAGACAATTTTGCCGAAGGCGGCACCAATGATGATACCGACCGCCATATCGATGACGTTGCCGCGGGCGGCAAAGGCTTTGAACTCTTGAATCAGACTCATTATTTCCTCCGAAATTAAACAAGATAGCGCGTTGATTACCCTTGCCAAAGGGCGAACTCTTGTCAGGAAAAACAGAGGCTAAGCCGCGTTGTTCCTGTCGTCCTGACTAGCTTGCGGGCGTTATGAGTCCTTGGCAATCGGGGGGAGCCATTTTTTTGGTACAAAGTGATATTAATTTTTTGGTAAGTAGCTGGTTGAATGATGAGCTGTGCTGCTGTAGTTTGCTGGGTCGATTCATTCATACCACGTGAGTAAACAAGTGAAGTATTTACTACTGGGAATGATGCTTTTGTGCACATTTGCTGCCAGAGCGGGGATGGATACCCAAGCCTTGAAACAGACCATCACGGCCCGGCTGGGGGTCCCCGTCTATCTGGTTGAACCGACCCCAATCGCGGGGTTGTATATGCTGGGCACCTCACAGGGGGTGCTCTACAGCGATGCCAAAGGGGATTATGTGGTGCAGGGGGTCATGCTGGATATGACCCGCGACATGAAGAACCTGACCATCTCGGGTATGCGCGAGCAGCGCCGACTTGGTTTGGCGCAGGTGGCTCATGCCCCCATCGTGCTCAAGGCTCGGGATGAGCGTCACCGGGTTGCGCTGTTTCTCGGCGAGCAGGACGCAAAGCGCCGTCAGCTCTCCGGCACCTTGCAACACCTGCAGGCATCCGGGGTGAGCGTGGCACTCTATCCGGTGATTGATCACGCCGAACGGGCCGCCGACTGGTGCAGCGATCCCCTGCTGCAAAATGATCCGTTAAAAGCCTATTTGCCTCAAACGGCATGTAGTGAGACCCTTATCCAAAATATTGGCCTGAGCCAATGGTTGGGGGTCAAGGTACTGCCGGCCTGGGTCTCCTCCGACGGGGATCTGGTGCGCGGGTATCAGAGCCCCGAACAGCTGCTCAAGATACTGGATCATATTGATGTCCCTGCAAATCCGTCGTCGTCCGCGAGTTGATGATTCCCATCTGCCTGCCACCCTGCATCCCCTGCTTCGCCAAATCTTCGCCAGCCGTGGCGTAGAGGATCCCGCCCTGCTGGAGCGCAGCGCCAGCCAGCTGTTGCCGCCCCAGCGCCTCTATGGGATGGAGCAGGCTGTGCCGCTGCTGGCGGATGCCCTGACTGCCCAGAAACGGCTACTGATTGTCGGCGATTTCGACTGCGATGGCGCCACCAGCTCTGCCCTGTGCGTGCTGGCCCTGCGCGCCATGGGGGGGCGCCATATCGATTTTCTGGTGCCCAATCGCTTCGAGTTTGGCTACGGTCTCACCCCCGAAATTGTCGAGCTGGCGGTGGCCCGTGGCGCCGAGTTCCTGATCACGGTGGATAACGGCATCTCCAGCATCGCCGGGGTGGCGGCTGCCAAGGCGGCCGGCATGCAGGTACTGGTTACCGATCACCATTTGCCGGGTCAGGAGCTGCCTGACGCCGATGCCATCGTCAACCCGAACCAGCGCGGTTGCGATTTCCCCTCCAAGTCCCTGGCCGGGGTGGGGGTAGCCTTCTACCTGATGGCGGCCCTCAACACCCATCTGCGTCAGCTCGGCTGGTTCGAACGGCAAGGGTTGCGCGCGCCCAATGTGGCGGATTACCTCGATCTGGTGGCCCTCGGCACGGTCGCCGACGTGGTGGCGCTCGATGGCAACAACCGCATTCTGGTCCATCAGGGGTTGCAGCGGATCCGGGCCGGGCGCTGTCGCCCCGGCATTCAGGCGCTGGTGGATGTGTCGGGCCGCGATGGTCGCCGCCTCACCGCCGCCGACCTCGGTTTTGCGCTGGGGCCACGCCTCAATGCGGTAGGGCGCCTCGATGACATGTCCCTCGGGGTCGCCTGTCTGCTCTGCGATGATCTCAATCTGGCGCGCCAGCTTGCGGCCGAGATGGACAGCCTCAATCAGGAGCGCAAGGAGATCGAGCAGGGGATGCAGCAGGAGGCCCTCGCCACCCTGGAGCAGATCCGGTTTCGCGATGGCGAGGTGCCGTCGGGCATAGTGCTGCACCGCAACGAGTGGCATCAGGGGGTGGTGGGGCTGGTGGCCTCCAAGGTGAAGGAGAAGTACTACCGCCCGGTCATCGCCTTTGCCGAGAGTAGCGAGACTGAACTCAAGGGCTCCGGTCGATCCATCCCCGGGGTGCACCTGCGCGATGCGCTGGAACTGCTCGATACCCGCCATCCCGGCCTGATGGGCAAGTTTGGTGGTCACGCCATGGCGGCGGGGTTGACCCTGCCCAAGGCCAACATCGAGGCGTTCGGTCGGGCCTTTGAGGCGGTCATTAGTGAGCTGGTGACACCGGAGCTTTTGACCGGGGTGTTGCTCACCGATGGCGAGTTGTTGCCAGACGAGCTCAACCTCGAGCTGGCGGAGCTTATTCGCGCCTCCGGCCCCTGGGGTCAGGCCTTCCCCGAGCCGCTGTTCGACGGCGAGTTCGTGCTGGTTCAGCAGCGGCTGGTGGGGGAGAAGCACCTCAAGATGATGCTGACAACCGATTCCGGTCATGCTGTGGATGCCATCGCCTTTGGCGTCGATCTCAAGCGCTGGCCCGATGCCTCGGTCAAGCGGGTGCGGCTTGTCTACCGGCTTGACGTCAACGAGTGGCGCGGCAACCGCAGCGTGCAGCTGCTGGTGGAGCATCTGGAGGCGGCCGGTCTCTGAGCCGGTAGCATCGCTGCTCTATCGCCGCTTTATCACAGATAGCGCTGACAACGGCCACCCTCGGGTGGCCGTTTTTGTTGGCGGATCTCTGGAAAAGGGCGTTGACCTGTCTATAGCTTCACAGTTTAAGCTCGTCTCTATCGGGTCACCTGAGGGCCCGCACCGTGAGTGATTGCCATGAAAATATCCGAACTGGCCCGCCGCTGCGGTCTCGCCCGCTCCACCCTGCTCTATTACGAGAAGCTGGGGGTGATTGCCGGCACCCGGGCCGCCAACGGTTATCGCCACTATGACGAGGGGGATCTGCAGCGACTGCAGATGGTGCAGGCCCTGCAGGCAGGTGGTCTCAGCCTCAAGCAGTGCCTCGCCTGTCTGGCTGGCGAGATAGATCAAGCGGCATTGCAGGCCCGGGTCAGGGAGCTGGATGAGGAGCTGGCGCGGATGCAGCGCGCCCGGGATCTGTTGGCGGATCTGGCAGGGCTGCGCCCGCGCTCCGGTGAGGAATTCAAGGCCTGGCAGCTGCAACTGCAGCGCGAGGCACCTGAGGCCTACTTCGCGTGGGTGATGAAACAGAGTTTTAGCGAGAAAGATCGCTACCACTTGCAATGGTTGAGCAAAGACATGAATGAACATGAGCGTTACATCAAGGACTTTATCCAGCTGCTGGATGGCATGAGTTACTGGGGGCCGGGGGATCGCGCCTTCACCCAGCAGCAGTTTGCCGCCTTGCCCATCCGGCCGCGCCGGATCCTCGACATGGGCTGCGGGCGCGGGGCCTCGACCATGGCACTGGCTCAGGTGACCGATGCCGACATTGTGGCCATCGATCTGGAAGAGGAGGCACTGGCCGCCGTGGCGCACTCCGCCCGTGCTGCGGGCTTTGAGCATGTCTCCACCCTCTGCGCCAACATGGCGGCACTGCCGGACGATCTGGCCCCGGCCGACCTCATCTGGGCAGAGGGGAGCGCTTACGTGATGGGGGTTGCCAATGCGCTGAAGGCGTGGCGTCCGCTACTCGCGAGTCCGCAGGCTTGCATCGTGCTCAGTGATGCGGTCTGGCTGACCGATAACCCGCCCGAGGAGGCGTTGGCATTCTGGCAGCAGGATTATCCCGCCATGCAGACGCTGGCGGGCCTGCTTGAGACGGTACAAGCGGCAGGCTACCGCTGTCTGTCACACACTCCGTTGCCGATGAGCGCCTGGAACAACTATCTGGATCCCATCGAGGTCAATCTGGTGCGCTATCGTGACGAGCTGGGGGAGAGTGCCGCCTGGCAGGACTTGAGCCGGGAAGTGGCCATCCACCGCCAATATCTGGGCAGTTACGGCTATGTGATCTGCTGCCTGCAAAAAGATGCGTGATTAGCTGTCGTAAAAAAACGAGGCGCCTGCGGGCGCCTCGTTGTTTATCAGGGATGGTGGATGGCCATTACAGCTCGCGGGCCCAGGGGTGAGCCTTGGGGCGCAGCGCCAGCGCCAGACCCAGCAGCAGCACGGTCAGACCGTAGAGGGGCCAGCTGCCAAAGCGCATATAGGGGGTCTCACCGTGGGCGGGACGCACCTCGCTGCGCAGCACGCCCGCTTCAAACTGCGGGATCTGGCCGATGATGCTGCCGTCGATGTCGGTAACGATGGTGATGCCGGTATTGGTATCCCGTAGCAGCGGACGAGCTAGCTCCAGCGCGCGCATCCGGGCGATCTCCATATGTTGCCAAGGGCCGATGCTGGTGCCGAACCAGGCGTCGTTGGAGACGGTCAGCAGGAAGTCGGTATCGGTATTGACGTTGCGGCGCACCTCTTCCGGGAAGATGATCTCGTAGCAGATGGCGGCGGCAAACTTGAGCCCCTTGGCGATCAGGTTTGTCTGTACTTCGTCACCCCGGCTGAAAGAGGACATCGGCAGGTTGAAGAAGGGGGCGATGGGGCGCAACAGATCTTCAAACGGCACGAACTCGCCGATGGGCAGCAGGTGGTACTTGTTGTAGCGGTTGGAGTGGTTGTAGAAGTAGGACTCCTTGCCATCCGCATCCTGCACCCCCATGCCGAGCACGGTATTGTAGAAGCGCTGTTGCTGCTCGTCGTAGTGAATGATCCCGGCCAGCAGGCCGGTATCGTTCACCTTCATCGCCTTGTCCAGATTCTCCAGATAGGGGCCCATCGCCTTCTCGATGGCCGGGATCGCCGACTCCGGCCAGATGATGATGTCAGCATCCTGATTCTCGCGGCTCAAGTCCTGATAGGTGCGCACCGTGGGGGCCAGCGCCTCCGGATCCCATTTGAGGGATTGGGCGATATTGCCCTGCACCAGTGCCACCTTGACCGGCTCGCCACGGGTCACCCAGTTGAGCTGCATCAGACCGTGGGCACCGGCCACCAGCAGGGCAGGCACCGCCAGCCAGAGCGGGGAGCGGGACTTCCACACCAGCCAGATAGCGGAGGCGGACAGCAACAGGGCGAGGGTGATGCCCTGCACCCCGAGAATGGGGGCAAAGCCCTTGAGGGGGCCGTCGATCTGGCTGTAACCAAACCAGAGCCAGGGGAAGCCGGTCATCACCCAGCCGCGCAGCCAGTCAGCGACCAACCAGAGGGCCGGGAAGGCGAGCAGCCAGCGGCTCCAGTGACGGCCGCCAAAGAAGCGGGCAAAGACCCAGCAGGCGAGCGTCGGGTAGAGTGCCAGATAGGCGGAGAGCCCGGCCAGCAGCACGAAGGCGACCGGCAGCGGGATGCCGCCAAACTCGGTCATGCTGACATGGATCCACCATAGTCCCGGCAAAAAGAGTCCCATGGCGTAGCCAAAACCGCGCCAGGCGGCCTGTTTCGGCGTGGCTTTGTCCAGCAGGGCGTAGAGGCCAAGCAGGGAGGGGATCACCAGCGGCCAGTAGCCGAAGGGGGAGAAGGCCAGCACGGCGATGGCACCAGAGGCCAATGCACTGAGGCTTAACAGAATTTTGGAAGTAACAGGGGATAATCTCACGGGCGATGGTGCTCGTCTTGGTGTGCAACTGGGGTCGAATGGCCGGTATCTTAACCTGTAAGCGGGGCAACGGCGAGCCTCGATGCCGGTGGCAGAGAGCACAACGCCCCGAGGTCGGGGCGTTGTTTCACACATCGAGCGGATCTGCTTATTGCGGCTCGGATTGCGCCGCCGCGTGGTGCTCGGGGATCTTCACCTGCAGTTGCTGCAGACGGCGCCGGTCGGCATGCATCACCTTGAACAGGTAGCCGTCCAGCTCGATCTCCTCGCCCTTCTTGGGCAGGTGGCTGAATGCGTGCATCACCAGACCGCCTACCGTATCCACCTCTTCATCGCTGAATTTGGTGCCGAAGAAGTCGTTGAAATCCTCGATCTCGGTCAGGGCACTGATGGAGAAGACCCGCTTGCTGAGGCGGCGGATTTCGTCCGGCTCATCCTCGATGTCGTCAAACTCGTCGTCGATCTCGCCAACGATCAGTTCCAATATGTCTTCGATGGTCACCAGACCGGAGACGCCACCAAATTCGTCGACCACTATGGCCATGTGGTAGCGCTCTTCACGGAACTCCTTGAGCAGACGGTCAACCCGTTTGCTTTCCGGCACGATCACCGTGGGGCGCAAGATTTTCTCGAGCTGCAGCGGCTCGCTGGCGTGATGGCCGCCAAACCCGAAGGGGAGCAGATCCTTGGCGAGCAGAATGCCCTCCACATGATCCTTGTCCTCGTTGATCACCGGGAAGCGGGAGTGGCCGGACTCGATGATCACCGGCAGGATTGCATCCACCGGTTGGGACTTCTCGATGGTCACCATCTGGGAGCGGGGGATCATGATATCGCGCACGCGAAGATCGGCGATCTCCAGCACCCCCTCGATCATGTCCTTGGTGTCCTGATCGATGAGGTCGCGCTCTTCGGCATCGGCTATCACCTCTACCAAATCATTGCGGTCTTTTGGCTCGCCCTGGAAGAGTTGGCTGAGTTTGTCGAGCCAGGTTTTCTTCGGCGAGCCGGTACTAGGGTGATCGTCGGTCATTTTCTCTCTTGGTTACTCGTATGAACACACTTGAAATAGTTCGGGTTATATAAGGATGGCCATCTGCTGTTTCAAGTCGATGACCGTCCGGCGTTTTACTCTTCGTCGTTCAGATAAGGATCGGCAAAACCGAGCTCCTGCATGATGTCGCGCTCAAGCGCTTCCATCTCTTCGGCTTCCTCATCCTCGATATGGTCATAACCTAGCAGATGCAGACTGCCGTGCACAACCATGTGGGCCCAGTGGGCCATGAGGGGCTTGCCCTGCTCCTCGGCCTCGCGCTCTACCACCTGACGGCAGATCACCAGATCGCCGAGCAGCGGCAGCTCCAGACCGGGTGGCGCCTCGAACGGGAAGGAGAGCACATTGGTGGGCTTGTCCTTGCCGCGATAGGTGAGGTTGAGCTCGTTGCTCTCCGCCTCGTCGACGATGCGCACCGTCACTTCAGCCTCCTGCTGGAAGCCGAGAATGGTGCCGTCGAGCCAGCCCTGCAGCTGGGCTTCGGTGGGCAGGCCGTCAGTGCTGGCACTGGCCAGCTGAAGATCCAGGGTTACGCTCATTGCTCGCTCTCTTTGCTGGCGTTTGTTTGGCCGGCCACCTTCTCGGCTGCCTGTTTGGCATCGAATGCCTCGTAAGCTTGCACGATACGGGCCACCACCGGGTGGCGCACCACGTCTTTGGACTCGAAGAAGTTGAACGACAGACCATCGACCCCTGGCAGCACTTCCAGCGCGTGACGCAGGCCGGATTTGGCGTTGCGCGGCAGGTCGACCTGGGTGATGTCACCGGTGACCACTGCCTTGGAGTTGAAGCCGATCCGGGTCAGGAACATCTTCATCTGCTCGGTGGTGGTGTTCTGGGCCTCATCGAGAATGATAAAGGCGTCATTGAGGGTTCTTCCGCGCATATAGGCGAGCGGCGCCACCTCGATGATGTTGCGCTCCATCAGCTTCTCGACCCGCTCAAAGCCCAGCATCTCGAACAGGGCGTCGTAGAGCGGGCGCAGGTAGGGATCCACCTTCTGGGAGAGATCGCCGGGCAGGAAGCCGAGCTTCTCACCCGCTTCCACCGCCGGACGGGTCAGCAGAATGCGGCGGATCTCCTGACGCTCCAGCGCATCTACTGCCGCTGCGACCGCCAGATAGGTCTTGCCGGTACCGGCCGGGCCGATGCCGAAGCAGATATCGTGGCGCACGATATTGGCGATGTACTGGGCCTGATTGGGGCTGCGTGGCTTGATGAGACCGCGCTTGGTCTTGACAGTCACCTCCTTGCCATAGGGGATGCTCGGCGCCGGTTCGTCATCCTGCTCCAGCACTCGCGACTCCTGAATGGCCAGATGGACCATGTCGGGGGTGATGTCGGTCACCTTGCCACCCTTGAGGGGCTGGGTTTCCACATAGAGGTGCTTGAGGATGACGGCGGCGGCATCCAGCTGGGCCGGTTTGCCCACCAGCTGGAAGTGGCTGTCACGGTAGCTGATCTCGACGCCGAGGCGGCGCTCCAGCTGCTTGATGTTGTCATCGAAGGGGCCGCACAGGCTGGCAAGGCGCTGGTTGTCGGCGGGCTCCAGATGCAGATTCAGGGTCGAGATGTGTCGGCTCAAAATATCCTCGTCTCAAGGCGCTCCCCATCCGCCGGGCGAATGGGGAGGAGGGGATTAATGGGGAGTGAAGGCGGCAACGCCCAGCTCGTCCGGTACGTTATCCGGGCGACGGGCCAGGATTTCGCTCGGGGCGGTGGCGATCCGCAGGTTCATCTCGCTCTCGCCGCGGATGAACTTGCCGCGCAGGGAGTTGGGACGCACCTCGGTGATCTCCACGTCGGCAAAGCCGCCGATCAGGGTGTGCTGGCCTTCGAAGTTGACCACCCGGTTGTTCTCGGTGCGGCCACACAGCTGCATCGGGTCGAGCTTGGAGGGGCCTTCCACCAGGATGCGCTGGGTGGTGCCCAGCATGGCACGGCCAATCTGCATCGCCTGGTTGTTGATGACGTGCTGCAGGCGGGCCAGACGGGCTTTTTTCACTTCCATGTCGACATCGTCGGGCATGTCGGCGGCCGGGGTGCCCGGGCGCGGGCTGAAGATGAAGCTGAAGCTCATATCGAAACCCACATCCTCGATCAGCTTCATGGTCGCTTCAAAGTCTTCGTCCGTCTCGTTCGGGAAGCCAACGATGAAGTCGGAGCTGATGGTGATGTCGGGACGGGCGGCACGCAGGCGACGGATCTTGGATTTGTACTCCAGGATGGTGTGCGGGCGCTTCATCATGGTCAGGATGCGGTCGGAGCCGCTCTGCACCGGCAGGTGCAGGAAGCTGACCACTTCCGGGGTATCTTTGTAGACTTCGATGATGTCGTCGGTGAACTCGATCGGGTGGCTGGTGGTGTAGCGAATGCGATCGATACCGTCGATAGCGGCCACCAGACGCAGCAGCTCGGCGAAGGTGCAGATGCCGCCATCAAAGGTCGGGCCGCGGTAGGCGTTGACGTTCTGACCGAGCAGGTTCACTTCGCGCACGCCCTGCTGGGCGAGCTGGGCGATTTCGTAGAGCACGTCGTCCAGCGGTCGGCTCACCTCTTCACCGCGGGTGTAGGGCACCACGCAGTAAGTACAGTATTTGGAGCAGCCTTCCATGATGGAGACGAACGCGGTAGCCCCTTCGGCGCGCGGTTCGGGCAGGCTGTCGAATTTTTCGATCTCGGGGAAGGCGATATCAACCTGGGCACCACGGCCCTCTTGCACTTCCTTGATCATGGCGGGCAGGCGATGCAGGGTCTGCGGGCCGAACACGATATCCACATAGGGAGCGCGCTGGCGGATGGCGTCGCCCTCCTGAGAGGCAACGCAGCCACCCACGCCGATCACCAGAGCGGGCTTGTTGGCCTTGAGCTTTTTCCAGCGTCCCAGCTGGTGGAACACCTTCTCCTGCGCCTTTTCGCGGATGGAGCAGGTATTCAGCAGCAAGACATCTGCCTCTTCGGGCTCTTCGGTAAGGGTGTAGCCATTGCTGGCATCCAACAGGTCGGCCATTTTGGACGAGTCATACTCGTTCATCTGGCAACCCCAGGTTTTAATGTGAAGTTTCTTGCTCATTGCTTCTCTTGACTTGTTTTGAAATCGGCATGGTCAAAGGACCGCGCATTTTACTCCGCAATCTGGATACTGCCTAGCTAATATCCAGCTGGCAATGGTGCTCACCCGATACCTGTTGCCTGTAAGCTCAATAAGCTTTCTCCTTGATTTGACGCAGCAATTCCCCGTTTGCCTCACTGTTTATCAGCCGCCCTTGCGCTATCATGCTGCCATCCGGTTCACGTCCGGGCGCTGTCGCCGGACGCACCCTTTCAGGAATAAATGTATGGAACAGTGTGATATCGCCATCGTCGGCGCCGGCATGGTGGGCGCCGCCACCGCCTGTCTGCTGGCGGCTCAGGGCCTCTCGGTGCGGGTCATCGAAACCCAATTGCCGGAGCAATACGCGCCGGAGCAGCCGCTGGATCTGCGGGTCTCCGCCATCAGTCAGGCCTCGGTGGCGCTGTTGGAGCGGGCGGGTGCCTGGCACCATCTGCAGCAGATGCGGCTCTGCCCCTATCGCCGGCTGGAGACATGGGAGCTGGATGGCTTTGCCACCCGCTTCAATTCCGCCGACCTCGGCCTGCCCCAGCTCGGTTACATCATCGAGAACCGGCTGGTGCAGCTCGCCCTGCTCAAGCGGATGGAAGATTTCCCCAATATCCAGACCCACACCCCGACGGCGGTGACCAGCCTGCGCCAGAGTGCGGATGAAGCTGTGCTGACTCTGGACGACGGCACTGAACTGGCCGCCCGCTGGGTGCTGGCCTGCGATGGTGCTGAATCTCACACCCGCAAGCTGGCCGGCATCGGGGTATCGCGCTTCGAGTACCGCCAGCACTGCATGCTGATCAATATCGACACCGACTTTGCGCAGGAAGATATCACCTGGCAGCAGTTCACCCCGAGCGGTCCGCGCGCCTTCCTGCCGCTGCCCGGTCAGCACGGCTCTCTGGTGTGGTATGACAGCCCGGCCCGGATCCGGGCGCTGGCAGCCATGAGCAACGAGGCGCTCGCCGCCGAAGTGCGCCGCCACTTCCCGAGTCGGCTCGGCGGGTTCACCGTCACCGGCAAGGGGAGCTTCCCGCTGGTGCGCCGCCACGCCAACGACTATCACGCCGGTCGGGTGGTGCTGCTTGGCGATGCTGCCCACACCATCAACCCGCTGGCGGGGCAGGGGGTCAACCTTGGCTTCAAGGATGTGGCCTGCTGGACTGATCTGCTGCAAGGAGCTGGCGCCGACTGGCATCAACTGGCGTTGGCCGAGCGTTACGAGCGGCGCCGTCGCCCCGACAACCTGCTGATGCAGTCGGGGATGGATCTCTTCTACGGGGTGTTCAGCAACGAGATTGGTCCCCTCAAGCTGGCCCGCAATCTGGCCCTCAATCTGGCGGATAAAGCTGGCCCCTTAAAGGAGATGACACTGCGCTATGCACTGGGGCTGGTTTGACAGGTCGAAACCAGATAGCACGGGCTGAATGCGCGAAGGAGCAAAGGTGATGAACAAGGCACTGCTGGTGATCGATTTTATCAACGATATTGCCCACCCCGACGGGCGCATTGCCGCCTCCGCAGCCCATGTGCTGGAGCAGGATGCCATCGCGCATGCCAATCAGGCGCTGGCCCATGCCCGCGCCAACGGCTGGCTGGTAGTGCTGATCAAGGTGGGCTTTGACGGCGGCTATCAGCTGCAGCCCAAGGGGTCTCCCATGTTTGGTCGCGCTCACCAGTTGGGGGCGCTCTCTTTGGCTGACAGCGGCACCGACTTTCATCCTGATCTGGATGTGCAGCCCGGCGATCTGGTGCTGGCCAAGCCCAGAGTGAGTCCATTCTATGGTACTGCGCTGGAACCTGCCCTGCGGGCCAATCACATCGATCACCTCTATCTGTGCGGGGTGAGCACTAGCTGGGCCATTCAGGCGGCAGCGCGGGATGGTCACGATCGCGACTACGCCATCACCATTCTGGAGGATGCCTGCGCAGCCGCAGATGCCACCGAGCATCACACCTCGCTGCGGATGCTGGGTCGCATCGCCGAGATCATCAAGGTGTCCCAGCTGGCTTGATCCTTAACGCAGGCTGCACCCGATCACCGTTTTGAGATTGACTCTGCGGCCCCTGTCGGGCCGCAGCACTTTTGGGCAACATGATTGTCGGGCAATATAGTGCTCACATGGATAACAACAAGGATGGACAGATGCGTTATCAGGGACGGATCGCGAGCTGGAACGAGGCGCGCGGCTTTGGATTTATTACGCCGGAGCAAAATGGCGCCGAGCAGGCAATCAATGGGTCACGCGGTGCAGGGCTGTTTGTGCATGTTACGGCACTGCAATCAGATGGCCGGGTGCCCGAGTCGGGGGAGCGTGTCACCTATCTGATTGGCAGTGGCCAGGATGGCAAGCCAAGGGCGTTACAGGTCTTTTTCCCCGATCGCCCGCTCACGTTGGCGGATGCCGTGCCGTCGGCCGCATCATCGGCGGCGCCATCGTTTCGGGCGGCAAGTCAGCCGCCACGACCCACTTCTACCAGAGAGCGGAGTAACCCCTATCGACGTCGCAAGAGCAGTTGGAGTGGCAAACTGATCCCCCTGCTGGTGCTCGTCGGCCTCTTTTCCATCTATTCCCCTTTCTCGGCCGAGTCGATGGCGCCATTGCCGGTCTCCTCTTTCAATCAGGAGGAGGTCAGCACGCCACAGGCAACGACCTTTATTCGTCAGTGTGATGGTCGGCAGCATTGCTCCCAGATGACCTCCTGCGAGGAGGCAACCTGGTTTTTGCAACATTGTCCGAACACCAAAATGGACGGAGAGGGCGATGGCATCCCCTGCGAAAATCAGTGGTGTGGCCATTAAATGTGACTTATCAGATACATATGCTCATGATGTGCTCTTGTGATCCGGACCTGGGAAACTGGCCTGAAACCTTGCCGGATAGTGTTCGATGGTGAAATTTGGTCTCAGTTGGCTAAGTGGAAATTGGGTGCTTTACTCTATCTGCTGACTTTGTTGTTAATAGGTGGCGGTATGCCACTTTTGCCACAGGATGGCCATCATGGTGGATGATATACAGAGGCCGCGAAGTCACTTCTCCGAGCGGGCTCATTATCTGGCTGCGCTGCTGGATTCGCTGGAAGACCAGATATCGGTGATAGACCGGGATGGCGTGATCCATTACACCAATCTCGCCTGGGAGCTGTTTGGTGAACAAAATGGCATGCCCAAGGGATATAACTGGCTCGGAGTCAATTACATGGGGGCTTGTGACGATGAAGCCGAGCCCTCTGGATTGGCTGCCGTGGAGGGGATCCTCCGGGTTATCCGTCATCAGCAGGATAAGTTCTATCTGGAATACCCCTGCCACAGCCCCGACACCCAGCGCTGGTTTATGATGCGAGTAGCGCCGGTACCCGGGCTTGATGCCGAGTATTTTTCCATCGCCCATATCAATATCACCGAGCGCAAGCTGCTAGAGCTGGAAGTTGCCAGCCTTTCCCAACACGATCCCTTGACTGGACTGGCCAATCGGCGGCTGTTCAACAGCTTTTTGCATAACGAGTGGCGGCGCAGCATGCGTGAACACACACCGCTCTCCCTCATCATGCTGGATCTGGATAACTTCAAGGCGTGCAATGACCATCTTGGTCATCAGATGGGGGATGGCTCCCTCCAGCTGGTGGGCCATCTTCTGCAATCCTTCTGCCAGCGTCCGGCGGATCTGCCCTGCCGTTTTGGTGGTGATGAGTTTGCCCTGATCCTCGGCAATACCGATCGAGATGCGGCCCAGCGGATTGGAGAGGAGATCCGCCAGGCCATCAACGATCTCGACATCGTGGTGGCAAATAATATTCAGCTTAGCGCCAGTATTGGCATTGCCACCTACACGGCAGAGCAACCGCTGGAGGGGGAAGGTGCGTTGCTGGCCGCGGCCGATGCGGCGCTTTATTGCGCCAAGGGGGCGGGTAAAAACCGTAGCCACTGCGCCAGCTGTTGAGCCGCATTGCCGCTTTTGTCCTGCATGCGCCCCCTTGATGGGGGCGCACTGTTTTGACGTGGCACGATGTTAGCTACCAGCGAGCGTTGGTTTCAGCGCTCGGGCGTGGCCGACACCGGCAGGGGATGGCTGGCGATCACCTGCCTGACGAAGTGATCCCTGATGGGGTCGGCAAAGTCCGGATTCCATACCATGCTGACCTCCCACTCGGAGCTGGGGCCTGAGAGGGGATAGAGGGTGACATCGGGCCCTGCGATAAAGCTGACGCTGCGCGGCAGGATGGCGTTGCCTATGCCCGCCGCGACCAATGCCACCAGCGTCTGGATATCCTCGGCCTCCTGGACCATGCCGGTCAGCCGATTGGCGCCGAGAAAACCGGCGATCTGCTGGCTGAGCCCAGGGCAGCGGTGGCCCACCATCTGCAACAGGGGTTGACTGGTCAGTGCCTGCTGGACGTCGAATGCGGCCGGGTCTGGCTCGGTCATCCGTGTCGGCACCGCCAGCACCAGCCGGTCGATCAGCAGTCTGTGCTCCTGCAACTGGGGCATCTGAGGTCTGCGCATAAAGCCAAGCTGCAACTGGCCGGAGAGCAACTGCTCCTGCTGGATGGCGGAGGGCATATCCTGCAGATGGACCATCACGTCCGTGACCTGCTGTTTGAAGCGGGCCACCAGCGCAGGGGCCAGTGCGAAACTCGACAGACCGAAGCCAATTTTGAGTCGACCGGCCACGCCGCTCGCCACCGCCAGCGCATGGCTTTCGAACTCCCGACCGTGCTCGACCAGCGCACTCGCCTGAGTGAGCAGCTGGGCACCGAGTGCTGTCAGCTCGGCACCGTAGCGGCCCCGTTTGAACAGGGTGCAGCCCAGCGTCTGCTCCAGCCCCTGGATCTGCTTGGTGAGGGCCGGCTGGGTGATAAAGAGGCGGCTGGCCGCTTCCCGGTAGTTGGCGGTGTCGGCCAGCGTCACAAACGCCTGCAGTTGCCTCAAGTCGAATTTCATTCCAATTGGTTATCCAAAGTGGCGATTTATTGATTATAAATTATCTAATCGCCTTGTTCTAATGGCTCGGCAAGGGGGGAATCGCCCTCCTCTGAACCGGAACAAGGAGCCATATCATGTCTACCCAACGCTATCTCTTTTTGATCAAGGGCACCCTAGTGCTGGCCCAGCCATTGGCGGCCCCGGAGATGGGGGAGCTGCTCGCCAGCCTGCTGCAACAGGGGTTTGTGGTCGGCCCCTTGCAAGTGTGGGCAGGCAGTACCGAGCAGGCACTCGCCTGTTATGAGCGTGCCGCCCAGCAGCAGGCCTTTGCCGATGCGCTCTCTGGCTCTCTGCCCGAGCTGGCCGGGGTGCCTGTATGAGTGCAGGCATGAACACGATCACCCTGTCGGTATCCGCCCTGCTGCTCGATATGGATGGCACCCTGGTCTGCTCGACCGGCGATGTGGAGAAGGTGTGGCGGCTCTGGTGTCAGCATCATCAGCTGGCCCCCGAGCCGGTGCTGGCGATGTGCCACGGCATGCGCTCACGAGAGGTGATCCGGGCGCTGGCCCCGCAACTGGATGTGGAGCGGGAGGCGGCGCGGCTTGACGAGCTGGAGATGCAGCATACCGGTGGCGACGCCATCGCAGGGGCTGGCGAGTTGCTGCGCCGCTTGCCGCCAGAGCATTGGGCCATTGTGACCTCCGCCAGTGAGCGGGTTGCTCGTCACCGCCTGCATTGTGCCGGTTTGCCGCTGCCCCACGAACTGGTGGGGGCAGAAGCAGTGATCAATGGCAAACCCGATCCCGAACCCTATCTGCTGGGAGCCAAACGGCTTGGCGTCTCGCCCGATTGTTGTCTGGTGTTCGAGGATGCCCCGGCCGGTATCGAGAGTGCCCTGCGTGCAGGTTGCACCGTGGTGCAGGTAGGGGGCGATGCGCCGCTCAATCCGTCGGTGGTGGCGGTGATCCGCGACTGGCGCGGGGTGAAGGTGGAGTTGGAGGAAGGCGAGTCCCTGCTGGTGATGCTGCCCGCCTGAGCGGCGGAGATAATGCGTGGCGGATAAATGCTACGGCATGAGCCTGCGTCATCAGGATTGCTTGTCGCAATAAAAACGCCCCCGAGATGCGGGGGCGTTTTGCTATCTCAACGGTTATTTGAAAACACGGAAACGGGTAGCGTCGTCGATAAAGGTCTTGTCGCCGGCCGGTTGCTTGATGCTGCCAAAGGGCATTTGGGCGCGCAGCAGCCAGCTGGCGGGCAGGTTCCACTCCTTGCGTACCGCCTCGTCGATCAGCGGGTTGTAGTGCTGCAGGGAGGCACCGACTTTCTCCTGTGCCAGCGTCGTCCAGACTGCAAACTGGGCGATGCCAGTGGCATGTTCCGACCAGATGGGGAAGTTGTCTGCGTAGAGGGCGAATTTTTGCTGCAGATCCTTGATGACGTCGGTGTCTTCGAAGAACAGAACGGTACCGAAGCCTGCGCGGAAGCTGCCATCTACCTTGGCCTCACTCTGGGCGTAGGCTTCCGGCGGCACAATCTTTTTCAGCTCGGCTTTGACGATATCCCACAACTTGTGGTGCTGGGCGCCAAACAGGATGACGGCACGGGAGCTCTGGGAGTTGAAGGAGGAGGGGCTGTGTCTGATGGCATCCTGGATCAGGGCCGTCAGCTGCTCCGGCGTGTGGGACACCTGGTCGCCCAGGGCATAGATGGTACGACGTGCTTTGATCTGTTCGATAAACGGACTGCTCATAACATCTCCTTGTTCTGCTTGGCGTTGCAGCCGGTGATGGACGGTGTGTCCAGCGCCTGCCGAATCAGGTATAGACTATAACACCCGCAATGCAGAGCGGGGTTAACCCGGGGTAACTAGCGTTTTTCCTGTCAGTTGATATTCGTTTGCGAACCTTGACGTTTCGCTAATGTTGGAAATGTCATTTAAGGGGCGCGAAAGTGATATTAATCAACGATTCACTCTCCTTTCTCTCCCACAATCCCCGTATGTTTTCTTGGTTCGGATGTGATGTGAGCCGTTCGTATCTCAATAAACGCTACTATGTGCTGGTCCCCCTCTCTGCATTGATTGGTTTGATGATCCTGATAGTGACGATCATCATGGCTATTGCCAGCTATCTGAGGGATATCGACATGACGGTATCCGGCTTCGGCCACATGGCATCCTCCGTTGAAGCGTCCCTGATCCACGAGATGGTGAAGGTCAATGAGCGGCAACTGGCGGTGCTGGAGGCCTCGCTCGACAAGGAGAAGATCGCTCGCGGCGGGCTGGCCGACTCCCCCATCTGGGCCATTGCGCACAAGATCAAACCAGGCAACCACTACATCTACTTTTACAACCTGAACGCGGATCGTATCGACAGTTACCCGGACTGGCTACCGCCCCCCGGTTATCAGGCGGCGCTGCGCCCCTGGTATCAGGTGACCACCATGCCGGGCGACGAGCTCGTCTGGTTTGGCCCCTACCCTGAATACAATACCAATGAACTGATACTCAGCCTGATCAAACGGGTGCGGGACGAGCAGGGGCAACTGCTGGGGCTGCTGATGGTAGACATGTCGTTCGACTCGCTGCAGCAGGCGCTACAACGGACGGTTGGCGGCAATCAGGCCGCACTCTATCTTACCTTGCGCGACAGCGGCCAGCTGGTGGTGGGCAGCAATATGGATCTGCTGGCAGATCACCCCATCGAGCAGCATCAGGGCCAGCAGTGGCTTGGTCTGGATGTGTTGTGTCATGGCACCTTCCTTAAACGCGAGCTGGCGGATATTGGCTGGGATCTCAATATCTATCTGCCGCCCGTACTATTTCGCAACAGCCTCTATGAGGCGCTGCAGATGGTGGTTTTGCCATTGATCTCCCTGTTTGCCATCTGGTGTTGCACGCTGAGTCTGCTGGTGCGGATCTTCCGCCAGGAGCAGGCGCTGGTGTCGGGTTCGCTGACCGGTATCGTGCGCAATCTGGAGAGTTCTCCCCCCATCACCAAGGCCAATACCTGGTTTGTGCGACGCAGCCTGAACGAGATCGATCAGGTCAGGGCTAGCTTCCTCAAGGGGCAGGATGCGCTGTTGCGGGACCCTATGACCGGTATCATGAACCGGCGAGCCTTCGAGCAGCACAAGAGCGCGCTGGAGCTGAGGGGGGAGCGCTTCTGGCTGCTGCTGTTTGATATTGATCACTTCAAAGGACTCAATGACAGTCGGGGTCATGCCTTCGGCGATCAGGTGCTGTGTCGGGTGGCCAACTGTCTTGCTGATGTGCTGGGGGTGAGCACGGTTTACCGGATTGGGGGCGATGAGTTTGCCGCTCTGCTGCAACAGCCACAGGATGAGCTGGCGGAGAAGCTCAATTGTTTGCTTGACGTGGTGCGACATCAACAGTGGCGTGAGCACAAGGGGCAGGTCACCTTGAGTATCGGCGGCGCTTACCATTCACCCGTTGCCGACCCCATCTTCGAGCGTGCTGATGCAGCCCTTTATCGTAGCAAGGAGGCTGGCCGGGACTA
This sequence comes from Aeromonas sp. R5-4, assembly GCF_040908215.1. NCBI lineage: Bacteria > Pseudomonadati > Pseudomonadota > Gammaproteobacteria > Aeromonadales > Aeromonadaceae > Aeromonas > Aeromonas sp. R5-4. The sequence goes on from NZ_JBFODG010000033.1 coordinate 108,880, forward strand.
CTGGCATCTGGCGGATGAGGCTGCTGACTGACAGCTTTTGTCCCAGCGCGGCGGGTCTGTGCCGGGACGCGACAACCAGATTGTGGGGCGCCCAGCCGTAATAGTGTGGCTTTTTTGGTGATTTTAATCTTTAAATTCAATCGGTTGATTTTACTCTTCCATTCTGGGCGGTGGCCGTGCGGCCATTGACTGTCGCATCCCTCATTTCTGCTGGCTGGCGAACCCCGTGGCGCTTTGTATAGTGCCGCTGAATATTAATCAGGTTTGACAGGAGTACCCATGGAGATGAATTCGCGTGCTCTTCGCGCACTGGCACTGCTGGGCGCCTTGCTGGCTGGCAGCACGACCGTGCACGCCTCCGAGACCCTCAATACCATTTTGGGTGGCGGTGCAGGCGGGGTGGCGGGCACCATGATCGGCAAGGAGCTGGGGGGTGATACCGGTGCGCTGGTGGGGGCTGCATTGGGCGGCGCAGCTGGTGGTGCGGCGACGGCCAACAAGGGCAACAAGAATGAAGCGGCCCTTGGCGGCGCGGTGGGGGCGCTGGGCGGTGCCGCTATCGGCAAGAGTGTCGGTGGTGATACCGGGCAGCTGATCGGCGCCGGGGTCGGCGGGGCGAGCGGTTCGGCCATCGGTGCCAAGACGGGCGATGGCCACAAGAGTCAGGATCGCTATTACGATGATGACCACCATCACAAGCACCACAAAAAGCACAAGAAGCACAAAAAACACAGATGGCATGACGACGATTGATCGCCATCTGTCGTGAGTGGTGGGGATGAAACAACGGGGCCAGTGGGCCCCGTTTTGCATGTTTGCTCAGACCAGCCGGTGCTGACGGCGACCGGCGGCAAAGGCGTTGATGTTGTCGATAAGCTGGTCGGCCAGCCGCTGCATCGACTCCTCGCTGGCCCAGGCTACATGGGGGGTGAGGATGAAATGGGGGTATTGCAGCGCCTTCATCAAGGGATGGTCGGGAGGCGGCGGTTCGACGCTCGCCACATCGAAACCGGCGCCACCGAGGCGGCCGTTGGCCAGCGCTTGCAGCAGCGCCTCCTCATCCACCAGCCCGCCACGGCCGACGTTGATCAGCAGGGCGCCCGGTTTCATCAGACCCAGCTCCCGCTCGCCAATGAGGTTGCGGGTGTAGGGGGTGAGCGGGCAGTGCAGGCTGATGACGTCCGAACTTTGCAGCAACTCGTCGAGGGGCAAGCGATCCTCCTCGTGACTGGCGCCGACCTGGCTCTGGGCGTAACGCACTGTCATCCCCATCCCTTTGGCCCGCTCGCCGAGCGCCTGACCGAGCGTCCCTTTGCCGATTATGCCAAGCTGCTTGCCGTGCAGATCCATGATGTTGTGGTCGAAAAAGCAGAACTGGCCGCTCTGTTGCCAGCGCCCCTCCAGCAGCGACTGGCGCCAGCAGAAGAGGTTGCGCGACAGGGCCAGCATCAGCGCCATGGCGTGCTCCGGCACCGAGGGGCCCGAGTAATTGCGGATATTGCACACCCCGACGTTGGCGGCGCGGCACGCTTCCAGATCCACGTTGTCGCTGCCGGTGGCGGCGAGCGCGATGAGTTTGAGCTCTGGCAGCTGGGCCAGTTCGGCGGCGCCGATCCGTACCTTGTTGATGATAGCGATGCTGGCATCTTTGAGCCGTTCCACCACCTGTTCCGGGGTAGTACTTGGATAGCTCTGCCAGTGGTGGGGGAAGTCGGGGTGATGCAGGGTGATGCCCGCATCCAGGGTATCGCTGTCGAGAAACACAATCTGCTGCATGGGCCTTCCTGCCATTGTTCAGGTTCGAGAGGCCATGATGCCAAAGAGGATGCAGTCAGGGCCAGCCTGCCGCTGTGTCATGGCTGGGCTTTATCCGGCAGATGTGAGCTGGCGCGCGCTTTATTGTACCACGGTGGCGGCTGGTTTAGAGCCAGCCCAGATGGTTGAGCCAGCCCTGAATGCGGGTGGGGGTCTCCTCCAGCTCCATCAGGGCGTAGGGGCGATAGTTGAGCTTGTTGCTGCGCCGGCTCTCGCTTCTGCGGGCCTCGGCGGCCAGCAGTGGCCAGCGACCGCCATCCTCCTGATAGAGGTCCAGGGTGGGGATGGCCGCCTGAGCCACCTGTTTGGCCAGGGTCTGGTTGCTCTGCTGATTGGGGAAGAAACCATCGAGTAGCACCAGTGCATCGGGGGCGGGCAACTGTTCGCTAGCGATGAGGTTGGTTGTCCAGGCAGCGCCGGTACCTTGCGCCAGGATCAGCTTGAAGCCCCCCTCCTGCAGCTTGGCATCGGCCAGCTTGTTGATCCGCTCGGCAAACTGCTTGCGAAACTCATCGCTGTTTTTCGCTTTTTTCTCGGCGGCTGGGTCCAGTTCGGTCTGTTGGGAAGAGGGGAGCAGCAGCAGGGTATCAAAGCCCAGTCGGCCGAGGGCGCGAGTCAGTTGCCAGAGCTGGCCGCTGCGCTGCCAGTCGGGCAGTAAAATGGCGAGCCCCAGATAGTTTTCACTGTCGTGTTTGGCGAATAGCACCGTCTGCTTGTCGATCTGGGTGGCATCGGGCAACCCTTTCCAGTCGCTGGCTTGCCAGTGGTCGAGGGGCATAGGTTCGGCAACGGGGGGGGCAACCTCGCTCGCCTCTGCCCCATGGCCAGCCAGCAAGGTCAATAACAGCAGTGATAAGGATAATCTGGCCATAGTGTGCTCCCCCGGTTATCTGGGTTAGCGGCGGCGGCGGGATTTTCTGAAGGCGGGCGATGTGATGGCAACTCGGAGGCAATAAAAAAGCGAGCCGTTGGCTCGCTTTTTCGCAATCAATTCAAAGCGGTCAATTAGTTGACGCGACGCTTGAATTCACCGGTGCGGGTATCGATTTCGATCTTGTCACCGATCTCTACGAAAGCGGCAACAGCCAGCTCGTAGGTAGTGCCTTTCAGACGGGCAGGCTTGGTCACTTTACCGGAGGTGTCGCCACGGGCTGCCGGTTCGGTGTACTCAACTTCGCGCACGATGGTGGTCGGCAGTTCTACGGAGATGGCTTTCTCGTTGTAGAAAGTCACTTCACACAGATCTTCCATGCCGTCTACCAGGTAGTTCAGCACGTCACCCAGGTTGTCTTTCTCTACGTCGTACTGGTTGTACTCGGTGTCCATAAAGACATACAGGGGGTCGGAGAAGTAGGAGTAGGTGCACTCTTTACGCTCCAGCTGAACAACGTCCAGCTTGTCGTCGGCCTTGAAGACGGTCTCGGTAGCGCTGCCGTTCAGCAGGCCCTTCAGCTTCATTTTGACCACGGCGGAGTTACGGCCGGATTTGTTGAATTCAGCCTTCTGGACCACCATCGGCTCGGTGCCGATCATGACTACGTTACCAGCGCGGATTTCCTGAGCGGTTTTCATGTAAAAAATTCCTGTTCGTGAAACGGACGGATAAAAACTGCCAGATTATATACGGCTTTCTAAAAATTTCACCAACCGTGTGACGAGATCCCCATCCCGGAGCAACTTCTGTGACCAGCTTCGCCCATGTTGCTGCCAAATGGCGCTATATCCGGGCCATTGGGCCCAAAGTTCGCCGCAATCTTCGCCACGGTTGAGAGCCAGATTAAAGCGGCGCAGCCATTGGCCGCACTCGGCGGGTAGATCGGATAAGTAGTGGTCAAGGAACTGCTCCAGCTTGACCAGATGGGCCTCTTCTTCCTGCTGGTAGATGTGCCAGAGGAAAGGACGTGCCGCCCACTGGGCCCGCACGAAGGAGTCCTCCCCGCGTACTAGATTGAGATCGCAGCTCCACAGCAGTCGATCGTAACCGGCCTGATCGGTCATCGGCAGTAGCTTGATGGTGAGGTTGTCCGAGTGGAGCAGATCCCCCGCTTTGGCCGCAGGGATGGCATCTGCCAGACCGGCGCCGGTGAGCACATCGTTGAGAGAGCGCCCCAGCGGCAGCAGCAGGGTGACGGGCGTGGCGCTCTGGCACCAGCTCTCGACCAGACTTTTCAGCGCCTCGCTCTCGTAGGTAAAGAGGCTGACCCGCAGCTCGTGCTCTTGTCTGGGCGGCAAACCGAGACTGGCCCAGTAGGCTGCCAGTCCCGCTTCATCTTGTTGCCACTGCTCCCGTTCGGTGATGAGGTCGTGTTCGCACAAAAGGCCGCCGGTTTTAGCGGTAAAGCCAGGGAAGAAGAAGTATTTGTTGAGGCTTTTATTGCCAACCCGCTGGGGCGAGGCGAGGGCGTGGCAATCCTCGACCCAGCTCTCTGCCGAGAGGTACTCCAGATTGATCCAGCAGGGGGGCTTGGGTTGGCTCGCCATCAGTTCTATAAAGGGGGCGGGCAGTTCGCAGGCAAAGGCCTCGATCACCACCCTGGCCGGTGTCATGTCGGTCGGCAGGGTCTCATGCCAATGCTGGATATAGATCCCATCGACCCACTGACCATCCTGTGCCGGGTCGATCCCGGGGCAGATGCGGGCGAAACTTGCCAGATCGTCCACCCAGAGCCGCACCTGAACCGCATCGCCATGTGCCGCTATATTCCCCTCCCGCTTTAGCTGGCGGGCGAGTCGCCAGGTGACACCGATGTCGCCGAAGTTGTCGACGATGCAACAGAAGATATCCCAGTCAAACGGGGGCAGGTGAGTGGTCATGGCTCGGGATCCCAGATGCAAAAAAACCGGTGCGCAGGGTAGCACACCGGTTGACTGGCTTCTAACCGTCAGCGCGTGACGGCGGTCTGTGGCAGGTTACTCCTTGCCGTAGACGTTGTTCTCTTGCTCGCGTACCCGGATAAAGGTGGTGCGCTTGGTGAGCTCTTTCAGCTGGCTGGCACCCACGTAGGTACAGGTGGAGCGCACGCCGCCCAGAATGTCGCGCACGGCGTTCTCGACCGGGCCGCGATAGGGCAGCAGCACGGTTTTACCCTCGGAGGCGCGGTATTCCGCGACGCCGCCGGCGTGCTTGTCCATGGCACTGGAGGAGCTCATGCCGTAGAACTTCATGAAAGGCTCACCGTCTACATCGACGATCTCGCCACCGCACTCCTCGTGGGCTGCCAGCATGCCGCCCAGCATGACAAAGTCGGCACCGCCGCCGAACGCTTTGGCGACGTCGCCCGGGCAGGTGCAGCCGCCGTCACCGACGATCTGGCCGCCGAGGCCGTGGGCCGCATCGGCACACTCGATGATGGCAGAGAGCTGCGGATAGCCGACGCCGGTCTTGACGCGAGTGGTGCAGACTGAGCCCGGGCCGATGCCGACCTTGACGATGTCGGCGCCGGAGAGGATCAGCTCTTCGACCATCTCGCCAGTCACCACGTTGCCCGCCAGAATGACGTGGTTGGGGCAGGCTTCACGAATCTTGCGCACGAACTCGACGAAGTGTTCGGAGTAGCCGTTGGCCACGTCGACACAGATGAAGCGCAGCGCCTCGGACATGGCGAGGATCTGGCGGGTCTTGGCGAAATCTTCAGCCGAGGTGCCGGTGGAGACCATCACATGGCCCAGCAGCGCCGGGTCGGTCTCGTTGACGAAAGCTTGCCACTGCTCAAGGCTGTAGTGCTTGTGTACCGCGGTCATCATCTCGAAACCGGCCAACGTGCGCGCCATGGCAAAGCTGCCGACGGTATCCATGTTGGCGGCGATAACGGGCACGCCTTGCCATTGGGTCTGAGTGTGTTTGAAGGTGAACTGACGGGTCAGGCTTACTTGGGAACGGCTCTTGAGAGTAGAGCGCTTGGGGCGGAACAGGACATCCTTGAAACCGAGCTTCAAGTCTTCTTCGATACGCATTACAAATTCCTTATTGAGCCTTGTTGAAAGTCACTTTTGCAGTGGCAAATTTTCGGCAGGCGCAAAAAAACCGGTGGTTTTCAGGCCCTCCGGTTTACAACAGTGTAGGCAAAAATCCCTTCAGAACAAGACTGATAATTTGTAAATCCTTGTGGTAGCCTTTGGCGTCACAACCTGAGGTTAACCACCAGTTTCATCCAGCACCGTTCGGTGCCTTGCTCTCCTACGATATTCCCGCCCGCTTGGGCCGCCGTTCGGCCACTCTTTGTCGTCTCTCTCCTGACCCGCCAGATATTATCCAAGTAGCTGAAATAAATCGGATTGACCCACAATGGGACTGTGGTAGATCTGGGCGCAGGATTGACAAGGCAGGGCAGTAAAATGGGCAAGATGATGGTGGGGATCACCCTGATGCTGGCACTGTGTGGCAGTGCGCTGGCAGAGACCCCGACCAGCTATGGCTGGATCGAGAAGGGGCTTATTTTGCCTACCGGCGTGGCGGTGAAGATGAAACTCGACACCGGTGCGCTCACCTCTTCCCTCGATGCACGCGCCATCACCAGATTCAAACGGGATGGCAAGCCCTGGGTGCGCTTCATGCTGGTGGTGACCGATGCCGACAGCGGCAAGCTGGTCAAACAGCAGTTCGAGCGGCGGGTCGAGCGCAGCGTGACGGTGCGCGGGGCGGGCGGCATGGAGCAGCGGCCAACGGTGACCATGTCCATCTGTCTGGGGGACAAGGTGTATGAGGAGTGGTTCACCCTGCGGGATCGCAGCAAGATGATCTATCCGGTGCTGCTGGGCAGACGTCTGCTGGCGGAGCTGGGCCCGGTGGATTCCAGTCGAACCTTTACCGTGCAGCCCGCCTGCCGTTAGGGGCAATTTCGGCGTGAATCTAAAAAACGCCGTTTCACAGCTAAATCCCCGCCCCTCTGCCAGAGGTAGCATCTCCACCATACCCTGAAGCGTGCGAGCTCGTTCGCCAGCAAGGGCTTGAGCGTGGAGTGCATCATAGTGAAACCCTATCAACAAATCGTATCTGAATGGCTATTGCTCGCGGGCGAACAGCAGGGCGTCGCCTTGAGTCTGGGCAGCGATGGCCACTGCCGTGTGCCATTCGGTCTGGATGGCGAGTGCCTGGTCGAAGTGCCCGATAACGATGATCTGCAGGCATGCTACCTCTATATCCCCTTGCTGCGTCTGCCTGACGATGCGGTCGGTCAGTTGCAGCTGACCCGCTCGGCCCTTGAGCTGAACATGTTTGGTTTGACCACGGGGGGAAGCCAGATCAGTCTGGACAGTCGCAGCAACCATCTGGTGCTGACCTTTTCCTCTCTTATCGAAATGCTCGATAAAACTCTGTTTATGCAGACCTTGGGCGAATTTCTTGATCTCGGCGTCACCTTGCAGACGCAATTGCAGGCGTTGAACGCCCAGCAGGAGACAGCTGCCATTCCCTCCCCGTTATCTGGCGTCATGATCCCGTGTTGATGGATCGTCATTGGTATTAATCAGGAGTAGAAGATGTCTATTCAAAGTATTGGACAACCCCAGCGTGCTAGCGCTGTGGCCTCTCATGAGCATGGCGAGGTGCAATCCTCATCTCGCCAGCACTCGGTTCATCACAATCTGGCCTCTCACTATACCAGTCTCGGCTTCGGCTCCCGGGTTCAGCCGGGCAAGGTCTTGAATACCTCGCTCAAGTGGTTGACCCTCAGTGCCCCGGCTCGCAAGATTGGCATCGCCATCCAGGGCGGCCATGATTCCCATGCCCAGAGTGCCAAGGGCAAGGCCCGTTACTGGACGGGCGCCATCATCAAAGGGCTGGCCAATATCACCGGTGGTGTCAGCAGCGTGGCCAGCGGTGCGGTGACGGCCGGGGTGGCCGGGGTGAAAAACCTTGGCGAGTCAGCGGCGCGTCTGGTGGCCTCCTCCTCTCTGGGGTTGGCGGGTAGCGTGATGAAGGGGGCCTCCCATCTGCCGCTCGGTATGTCAGAGCGGTTGCAACAAGGCTCACAGCAGGCCTTGAGTGCCGCCAAGGGGATCATCAAACCGGCCTTCGTGGCGAAGGCGCAGCAGGAACCGCTGACTGCCGAGGGGGCGAGAGCGGTGATGGATGCGGCCCAGCTGGCGCGGGTCAGCTGCTCCAGCAGTTATCGGGAGATGCCGGCAGGCTACAGTCACGCCACGCTGGCAGATATTCCCCCTTCGATATTGGCCCGCCGTGAAGATGGTTCCGGTGGCACCGGGAGTGCCCTGACACTTCATGTCACCCCGGGCAAGAACGAGAATGACCCCTTTATCCTGACAGGTGATGCCTGGTCTGCGCTCAAGGTCGCCGTTTACAAGCGTGGCGATACCATGGTGCTCTCGTTCGTGGGTACTCAACCTGCCAAACGTCCCGGCACCCTGAAGAGCGATGCTGGCGCGGCCCTAGGCATCAAGGACAGCGCGTTTCAAGATGCCGACCGGCTGGTCAAGGCCTTTGCCCAGCAGTATGGCGGCAAGGTCGAGGTGCTGGGCCACTCGCTGGGGGGGGGGCTGGCGCAATATGCCGGCATCAAGCACGGGCTCAAGGTCACGGCGTTCAACAGCATGGGGCTGCATGTCGGATTGCGGGATCGCCTCGCTCACAAGCTGGACGATGCCAATGTAACCCACGTCAACACCAGCGGGGATCCGCTGAGCCAGAAGGTGGAGCACGGTGTGTTCGGGCTGGATGCCTCTTCCCAGGTGGGCAAGCGTTATGTGATTGAACACTCTGGCGGGCATCGCATGGAGGCGGTGACGGCAGGTCTGGATGCGCTGCTTGCCTGATCTGCCGGTGATGGCGCGGCGACAAGTCGCGTAGCGTTAGCGTGCTAACTATCCATGAACAACGCCTCCCTTGGGAGGCGTTGTCATTTTCGGATCAGGGCTGGGAGTGGGTGTGGGTCGGTAGCCAGACGCTCACCTCCAGCCCCCCTTCCGGTCGGTTGTGGACATCGAGGTCGGCGCCGTGCAGCTGGGCGATGCGCGAAACAATGGCCATGCCGAGACCCACGCCATCCCCCTGCTGGGGATTGACCCGAAAGAAGCGTTCATACAGCCGGGGCAAGGCGTTGGCGGGAATGCCGGGGCCATTGTCGCTCACATCTACCCTCACCCGGTTGCCCTCTCGCAGTACCCGCACCCTGATCTCGCCCTCCGGCTGGGTATAGCGCAGCGCATTGTCGATCAGGTTGCTGAACAGCAGTTCGAGCAGGGTGGCCTGCCCCATCACCAGTTGCGGCACTTCACATTCCAGCGACAGCTGCTGATCCTTCTTGAGCGCGATGGGAGCCAGCGTTGCCAGGGTGCCTTGCAGCAGGTGGCCTACCTCCAGCTCGGTTAGTACCAGTCCCTGTTGGTTGTCGATACGGGCCTGGGTCAGCAGTTGGCGGATCAGCCGATCGCTGCGGTCGAGGGCCTGCAGCATCTTGTGCAGGGATTGCTGGCGGCTCACTTCATCTTCGGCCGCAAGGGTATTTTCACTGTGGATCCGCAGCACCGCCAGCGGGGTGCGCAGCTCGTGGGCCGCCTCGTTGGTGAACTGCTTCTCCCGCTCTATGGTCTCCGCCAGCGCCTGCATTAGCCGGTTGATCTCGTTGGTGAGGGGGGTCAGCTCCTGAGCGCTTATCTTGAGGCTGAGTGGGCTCAGGTTGGCGGGGTGACGTTCGCTGATGGCCTGGGCCAGCTGACGCAGGGGGGCCAGCCCGCGGGTGATGAGCCACCAGAGCAGGGCCAGCAGGAAGGGCAGGGTGATCAGCAGCGGCAGCATGGTGAGGGTGGCCATCTTGCTGGCCAGTTCGCTGCGCTCGTCGTCCCGCTCGGCTACCACCAGCCAGGTCTGCTCCTGCTGGTTGTAGAGAGTGAAGGTGCGCCACTGGTGATTATCTTTTTCGACCGTGTCAAAGCCGATGGCCAGGGTGACCAGCGGCTGCTCCGGGGCGCTGGGGGCGCGCAGCAGCAAGCCGCCCTTTTCATCGAGCAGCTGGAAGTAGAGATTGCGTTCGAACTCGTGGCCGTAGGGGGTGATCTCCCGATCTTCGCCGGTCAGGTTGAGGCTGGGGTCTTTTTGCCACTCATCGGGATTTTGCGCTTCCCACTCCTGATAGACGGTGCCGTTGGCGGGCAGTTGCCCCTGCTGGGCCATATAGCGAGCCAGCAGCTGGTTGGTGATGCGGGCCGACTGGGCGAGGCGGGCATCAAACAGCTCCTCCATTTCGTGGCTCGCCTCCATGTAGCCGATAAAGGCGCTGATGGTAAGGCTCAGGCTCACCAGCGTCAGGATACCGGTGAGCAGAAAGCGGCGAATGGAGCGGGGACGTTTCATCGTGCGGGTGTCCGGCTTGGCTGTTCGAGCTGGGGAATGATGTAGCCGACCCCGCGAATATTGCGGATGAGGTCGCTGTAGAACTTCTTGCGCAGATGGTGGATATGCACCTCTACCGCGTTGCTCTCGGCCCCTTCATCCCAGCCGTAGAGGCTCTGTTGCAGCTGATCCTTGCTCAGCACCCGGCCGCTCTGGCTGATCAGCTCCTGCAGCAACTTGTATTCGTGGGGGGTGAGTTTGACCGCCTCCCCCTGATAGGTGACCTGCTGGGATTCGGGATAGATAAGGATATCGCCATACTCCAGCACCGCCTGAGCCTGCCCCTTGCTGCGGCGAACGAGGGCGCGCAGGCGGGCGTTGAGCTCCTGCAGGGCGAAGGGCTTGACCATGTAGTCGTCGGAGCCGGCATCGAGGCCGACCACCCGATCGTCCAGCGCATCGCGGGCGGTGAGGATCAGCACCGGCAACTGGTGTCCTTCACGCCGCAACTTGCGCAGCAGGCTGAGGCCATCGATGTCGGGCAGGTTGAGATCGAGGATCAGGGCGGCGAACTCGTCGCTCTTGAGGGCTGCCAGAGCGGGCAACCCCTGTTGCAGCCAGTCCACCGTGTAGCCGCTATGGCGCAGTGCATCCTGCATACCATCACCCAGCATCACATCATCTTCTACCAGCAGGATCCGCATTCTTTTCTCCCTGTTTGTTGGGGGTCGCGATCTGGCTCAGCGCCAGGGCGTGCCGTGGCATAAACAACCCTGCCCACCAGTATGCAAGCTGGTGGGCAGAGTTTAAATAGTTCTTTGATCCATCAGGGTTTTATAGCTTGGCCAGCCGATCGCGGATCTCCATTCTGCGCCCTTCGTCGGCCACTTCGCGGCCCGGGCGGGCCGGGGCGGCCAGCGCCTTGTCGAGATAGGTTTTGGCCTCGGCCTTGCGACCCTGATCCAGCAGGAAGTCGCCATAGAAGAAGTTGGGGTCGATGCCATCGGGATTGATGGCCAGCGCCTGCTTGAGCAGTTGCTCCGCCTTCTCGTCATCGCCAAAGCCGACCGGCCAGCCGGGCACCTGATAGTAGAGGGAGCCCAGACTGGTGTAGGCAGAGCCGTCCAGCGCCTTGGGATCCTGCTTGAGCGCCAGCTCCAGCTTGGCTTTGGCCTCTTTCACCAGCCCCAGCGCTCCCAGCCCGCCCTTGGCGCCAGCCCAGGTGCTCTTGACGATGGCCGACCAGATCAGCAGATCGGCGCGAAAAGGCTCCTTGGCGCTGGCCGCTTCCGCCTGAGTGCTCAGGGTTTCGAGGCAGCTCTCTTTCGCCTTGCCGGTCTGTTGATACTGGCAGACGGCCCACTGTTGCTGGATGGGCGCGAGGGCATCATCCGCGGCCATACCTGCGGTGGATCCCAACAGGATGGCGATGGCACAAGAGGTAACTGATTGACGGACAACGTTCATATTAATGTTCCTTCTTGGTCGGGATCGGGCGGGACAAGTCTGGTTGTGGCGCACTGTTGGCGCTGGTATCAGTCGTCCTTGGCTGAAGATGACGGGCATAACGTTTGATAATTGGCAGCTGTCTGGCCAGCGCTTTGTCGACGATGCCGGGCAGCAGGGCATTGAGCCGCACGAACAGTTTTTCCGGCCAGCCGAGCCAGCTGCGGCGGGTTTCGTTGCACAGGGCGATGACCGCCTCTTCCGCTACTTCCTGCGGGCTGTCGGTCTGGGTGCCAAGCGCTGCATTCATCTCGTAGGCAGCCTCAGAATTGAGTTTGGTGCGGGTGGCGCGGGGGGCGAAGTGCAGCACCTTGATGCCGCTGCCCTCCAGTTCCCGCCCCAGCGCTTCGCTAAAGCCGCGCATGGCAAATTTGCTGGCGCAGTAGACGCTGTAACCGGGGTAGCCGATGCTGCCCAGGCTCGAACCCATGTTCATGATGATCCCCGGTTTGCGCATGGTTGGCAGCAGGGTGCGGGTGAGCTGGATCGGCGCCTCGATATTGAGCAGCAACTGGCGCTCTACCTGCTCCGCACTCTGATCTTCCAGCCAAGCAAACTGGTTGCAACCGGCGTTGTTGATCAGAATATCGATCCCGTGCTCCAGCGCCGGGTGTTGCAACAGTTTGGCCCGCTCCTGGGCAGAGCCGAGGTCGGCGAGCACCACCTGATGGCGCTCGGGATAAGGCAGTGACTTGCACAGTCGCTCCAGCGCCGGGCCGCGACGTCCGTGCAGCAGCAGGTGGGCCCCCTGGGCCGCCAGCTCCTGTGCCAGCGCCTCACCTATGCCACCGCTGGCGCCGGTGAGCAGCACGAGTTTCCCTTCAAGCTTCATGGTGTGGGTTCCCTTTTTGCTGTCTGCTGCCGATTTACACAGTGGCGGTGAGGTTGTAGAGCATCTCGCCATAGAGGCGGTAGACCACCTTGGCCCCGTGGATGATGGCGGCCTGATCTGCCGGGCTCTCGACCTGATCCATCAGGGATTCGAAGAACTTGAGGTGCTCCTGATCCAGAGTACCGTGGGAGCTCAGGTAGCTCATCGCTTGTGGAGGCAGTCCGAGGCCGCTCTTCAGCTGGTCGGCGACGGTGAGGGCGATGGCCACGCTGGTGCCTTCCAGTACCTGTACCATGCCGAAGAAGCCCATGGGGTTGCCGCGCTGGATCTGGTCGTAGAGGAAGGCCACCATCAGCTCGATGGGCAGCCCCGGCTGGCCGTGGCGCACCGCCTCGGCATCGCCGCCACAGGCGCGGATATCATTGAGGATCCACTCCTGATGGCCATACTCCTCGTCGATGTACTCGGCAAGGGCACCGCGTACCCACTCGTACTCCTGACCCAGCTTGCCGCCGGTTGCCATCAAGAGCGGAACCGTCTGGCGCACGTGGTAGTAAGCCTGCGCCAGAAAGGCGAGATAGGTGTCACGGCTGATGTCGCCACGGCGACAGGCTTCGATGATAGGGGCGTTGAACAGATGCTCGCGCTCACTGGCAGTAGCTTGTTGCAGAGTCTGGTAGAAGCTCATGAGGATTCTCCTGTAAGGCATTGGCTAATTTGCTGGGAAAAGTGTTGGTAAATCTCGTTGCGGCGGGGGCGCCCGTTGGCGGTCAGCAGTCCGGGATGTTGATCCAGCGCGACCGGCAACCAGTGGTGCAGCCGGGCATAATCGGGCAGCCGCTGGTTCAGACCTGCGATCTGGCGTGGCAGATCCGCTTCTTTGCCCGGCAGGGGCTGGATCAGCGCCACGTTGGCGGGCTGACCATCGCCAAAGACCACGATGCGGGCGATGGCGGGGCAGAGCTGGGCCTCGGCTTCCACCCACTCCGGTGAGAAGTTGCGGCCAAAGGCGGTGATCTGGACATTCTTCTTGCGCCCGGTGATATGGAGGTAGCCCTCATCATCCAGATGACCCAGATCGCCGGTGGCGATCTGCTCCGGCTTGTGCTCATCGTCTCCCAGATACCCCAGCATGGCACTGCCGCTCACCATAATTTCGCCGTCGCTGGCGATGGTGACCTGACAGTGGGGCAGGGGGCGGCCTACGCTGCCGGGCTTGTCAGCATCCGGGCTGTTGAGCGCCACCACGGAGCCGCACTCCGAGAGGCCATATCCCTCATACACCGGCAGGCCGAGCTGGCGGGCATGTTTGATCAGGTCGGGGGCTACCTTGCCGCCACCGACGGCAATAAAGCGCAGGCTCTTGAGCTGTTGGGCCAGCGTCGGGGTGCTGGTGCAGAGCGCCAGCAGCAGGCGCAGCAGTTCGGGCACCAGCACCAGACTGTGGGTCGGCCAGCGCAGCAGGGCTTCCCCCAGCATGGCTGGATTGAGCGAACTGGATCCGGTGAAACCGAGCTCCCCGAGGGACGGAATGCGGCTGCAGGCGCCGGTCAGCAGCGGCACATAGAGGCCGGTGATGTTCTCAAGCAGGGTCGCCAGCGGTAGCAGGGTGAGGTGTTTTTCCACCTTGGCTGGCGCGACTCGCTCGGCCAGCGCATGGCTCACCGCCATCATCTGGGTCAGTGACAGGCAGACACCCTTGGGCTGGCCCGTGGTACCGGAGGTGTAGGTGATCTTGGCGGTGCCCTTGGGCAGCGCCAGTCGATTGGCCGGGGTATGGCGCCAGAGCGGCAGCTCGCCGGTGATCAGCGAGAGCTGCTCGGCGGCATGCCACCCCTGATGATATGGGCCGACCAATGCATCGGCACCGCTGCTCTCCAGTAGCCACTCTTGCTGCTCAAGGCTGAAAAAGTGGGGCACCGGTATGACCACGATCCCGGCTTTGGTGCAGGCCAGATCCAGCAGCGCCCAGGGCAGGCCGTTGTCAAGTTGCAGGGCCAGACGGCTGATGTCGAGCTGTTGCAGCTGGCTGGCCAGACGCTGGATCTGTTGCCACAGGGTCTGGTAATCGAGGCGCTGCTGGCTGCTCAGCAGCGCTGGGGATTGCGGATCCTCGTGGGCATGTTTGGCGATGGCGTCGAACAGGCTCATTGGGCGCACCTTTTTTGATGGGTCTGGTTATCACTGCACTTGCCTGCATCCTCAAACAGGGTCGGCATGGGGGCTAGCAGATTGAGCAGCAGGCTGCGCTGGGCCAGCACCTCGCGCCCCTGATTGATGTCGCCCACCATCACCTTGGGTTGGCAGCGGTAGTACTCACCCCAGGCGTCGGCGTCGGCCCCCACCTGATGGGCCTGGGCGGGGGCCAGCTCCACCGGATTGAGTTGCAGGCGGGCAAAGCTGTTGCGCAGCTTGGCAGTGCCGGTAAAGACCACGTAGTCGAGGGCGTTTTCACACAGCAGACGACACAGGGCTGCGAACATCAGTCGGGCATTGCCCGGTTCGCTGCAGGCCAGATTGCCCACTTCGATAATGCGGTTGCGTGCCGGATAGACCCCGAGGCGGGTGTTGATGGCGGCCTCGATGGGTTGCTCCAGATACTGTTCCAGATAGAGAGGCCCCTCACTGGCATGATTGAGACCACAGGCACCGACCAGCGTCCCGTCTGCCCGATAGAGCCCCAGCAGACAGGGGAGGAAATGGGGGATGCGGGCGTTGAACTCGAAGGTGTAGGCGGCCTGGATATAGGTTTGCAGCGCCATGACCTGCTGCGGGGACTTGGCTAGCCGCAATCGGTAGGGGGCCTGGATCTCGATGGTCATGGGTGACTCCTTCTCTTGCGATGGTTTGAGAGTAAAAGGGCAAACTTAAGAAACCCTTAAGGAGCAAAAAAAGTTGTCAGCGAGGCAGCGGGCAGGCAATCTGCGCCGCTGTTATCCAACAGGAAGCCCCCAAGAGGAACCGCCATGTCATCCACCGTCAGCTGCCCCCTGTGTGCCAGCCATCGCAGTTATCCCCTGCCGGTGGCGGGCAAGCGCTATCATCGCTGCCTCGCGTGCGAGCTGGTCTGGCTGGATGAGGCGGATCATCTGGATGAGGCTGCGGAGAAGGCGGTCTATGACGGTCATGACAATCGGGTGGATGATCCCCGTTATCGCAGCTTTCTGATGCGGGCATTTGGTGAGGTACTAGCGCGAGTGCCGCTACCTGCCAGTGGCCTCGATTTTGGCTGTGGCCCGGGGCCGGCGCTGGTGGCGATGGGGCGTGAGGCGGGTTACGACATGGTTGGATATGACAAGTTCTATGCCGACTTTCCCGAGTTGCTGACGCGTCAGTATGACTTCATCACCAGTACCGAGGTGATCGAGCATATCGCCGAGCCGCGCACGGTGCTGGCGCAGTTGTGGGATTGCCTCAAGCCCGGTGGCATACTGGTGCTGCAAACCCAGCGGGTGCTCGGTGACGAGCGGTTTAAAAACTGGCGCTATCGCCACGACCCGACCCACATTGTCTTCTTTGCCGAGGCATCGTTTCAGGTGTTGGCCGCTCGCTGGCAGGCCGAACTCAGTTTCCCCTACGCCGATGTGGCGGTATTGCAGAAAGGCACGCCCTGAGGCGTGCCTTCGTCTGTTACTCGTCGGATTCTTGCCCGGCGCTACTCCTTGTAGCCCTTGTCCTGCCACTGGTAGTACATCAGGGCAGATTTGACGCCGATTGACTTGAACGGCTCTGGTGGCAGCCACATCGGCAGACTCTGCTCGGCGTGGTTGAACCAGGGATGCTCCTTGCCTTGATAGAGGCTGGCCACGATGTCGCCAAACAGGAAGGAGAGGTTGATGCCGTGGCCGTTGTAGCCGAGGGCGTAGTAGATGTTCTTGTGATCCCCCATTACCCCCACTGCTTCGGTGCTGTCGCCGGTCATGCCGAGTACCCCGTCCCATACCTGTTCAAACTTGATCCCCTTGAGGGCCGGATAGAGGGTCACCAGCTCGGTCATCATCATCTCGCTGACCCGGTTAAGATCGCCTTTGTAGTTGAGGCCGTCGTTGAAGACGTACTCGGCATTGCCGCCACCGATGACGATGCGGTTATCCGGGGTCAATACCAGATGGAACAGGATGTTGCGGGTGTCGTAGTAGGGCACCCGACTCTGCCACTGGATGGCGGCCAGCTGCTTTTTGCTGAGCTGCTCGGTGACGGCGCTCTGGGCGTGTACCGGAAAGACCCGCCCGCTGAAGTAGCCAAGTTTTGAGGTATAGCCGTTGGTCGCCAGCACTATGCTGTCGGCGGTCACCTTGTACTTGTCGGCTACATTCAGCTCGATCTGCTTGCCCTCCTTGATACCCAGCACCGGGCTCTGCTCGTAGATGGTAACGCCCGACTGCTCCACCGCCTTGCGCAGGGCATTGACCAGCTTCATGGCGTGTACCTGACCGCCATTGGGGTCGTAGACCGCCCCCACGTAGCGGTCGGTGCCCAGTTTCTCTTCGGTGGTATCGGCGTTCCAGTACTGGAGCGGGATGCCGAGGCGATTGGCGGTTTTCACATAGTCGCGGTACTCGGCGATATCCTCCTCATCGAGGATCGCCTCCACATAGCCATTGAGCTTGAGGTCGGCCTCGACGCCGGTTGAGGCCACCAGCGCCTGCAGCTTGCGCATGCTGGCGACGGTGAGATCGTAGTGGCGCTTGCTCGCTTCCCCCTCTTCGTAGAGATCCATTACCTCGGAGCCCGGCAGCACCATGCCGCCATTGCGGCCCGAGGCGCCGCTGCCCACCTGCTTGGCTTCGTAGATGGCGATCTTGAGCGACGGGTTAGCCTTGGCCAGATGCCAGGCACTGGAGAGGCCGCTGTAGCCGCCACCTATGATGGCGATATCCACCTTCATGTCTTGCGCCAGCGGGGCACTCTCCTCTGCCGGTTTCTCCTTGAACCAGTAGCTGGTGTTGGGCTCAAAGTCGCTCATCTTGGGGCCGCAGGCGGCGAGGAAAAAACAGCTGATGCACATGGTCAACGCTCGTTGGTAAAGGGGGGTCGGATTCATCTTCTACTCCGGTTACAGATACAAAATGTCAAATCAGTTCATCGGGTTGGGCGGTGTTGACCCGGCGGCCTATGTCTCGCAGCCGGGCCAGCTGATCGGCAAGACCAGGCCCCTCATCCAGGCTGGTGACAAAGTTCCAGAGGTAGGTCATCACAGCATAGACATGGCCTGCCGAGACCTGGGGCTGGGCCATCAGCATGGTGATGGCCAGCAGGAACAGCAGGGAGGCGCTGATGCCGACCGCCAGAAAAGCGAGCGCCTCCCGATCCGAAATCCTGATGCGCAGCCAGGCCAGCGCGCGGTAGTGGCGGGCGAGGCTGGCTGACTGGGCATGAGTGACCAGCTTGACCTCGTGTTCCAGCCGATCGTTGAGCCGCTCGTGCAGCAGCTGGTTCTTGCGCGAAAAGCCGGGCAGTAGCAGGCCGAACAGCAGCAATACCCCCATGCAGGCGATGCCGACCCAGAACTCGATCACCATCAGCATCACGGCCGCCCCGACGATGGAGATCAGGCTGGTGGCCAGGATCGGGATATGTTTCTCGAAGAAGTCGACAAACTCCCGCGCCAGGGTAACCCGCGCCACTATGGTGGATTGCCCCTCCTGCTGCTGGCGCTGGGTCAGGATCACCGGCACCGCCAGTGCCGCATAGATATGGGTAAAGGTACGGGTATCTACCGCCCGGCGCAGGGCGCCGATCAGCCAGAACAGCTGCACGATCAGAGCGTAGCTTGAAGCCTGCCACCACTGGCCCTTGACGATGGCGTCGATGGCAAAGCCGGCGAACAGGGGATAGACCACCAGCAGGATGTTTTCGAGGGCCACCAGCGAGAAGGTGCCCGCCAGCTTGAGGGGATTGGCCCGCGCAATCGCCCCCAGCGAACGACCGGCCGAGTGTGGCAACGGCGTGGCCTGCTCGTCGCAACTGGCTGCCGAAGTGGTTGGTGTTGTCATGGGTTATCTCCTAAGATGTCGGAAACGCTAAGTTTGAGCGAGTGCTCAAAGTTTGTTTGAGCGACTGCTCAAAGTCAAGCAGTTCGATTGATATCGCAGGAGGTCAGATGGCACGCCCATCAGCAGAACAGCGCAAAGAGATGATCATCGAGGCCGTACTGGCCCTGTTTCGAGAGAAGGGGATGGCGGCATCGTCAACCCGTGATATTGCCGAGCGCACCGGTCTGGCGCGCAGTCACGTCTACCACTACTTCAAGGATTGGAAGGAGCTCTGCCTCTGCGCCGTGGAGCGTTTCACCAGTCAGGAGATCGCCGAGCAGCGGGAGTGGTTGCTGCCGCTACCCGCCCGCGAAGCGTTGCCGCTGTTTGTGCGGGACAACCTGCCGACCAGTCAGGATGCCTCCTGGGCCATCTATCTCGATGCCTGGAACGAGTCACTGCGCGACCCTGTGTTTGCCGAGAGCTACCGCAAAATCATTCTGGCGTGGCGCGAGGTGTTGGAGCTGATCCTGCAAAAGGGGATCGACAGCGGCGAGTTTGTGGCGGGCGATGCCCGGCGACTGGCGCGTCAGATCACCTCCCTCATCAACGGCTATGCCGATGACCTGATTCTGGAGCCGACCCCCGAGACGGTCGAGGCTACTTATCAAGAGATCATGCTGGTGGTCAATCAGCTGGTCTTGCCCCCGGCCCATTCATAGCGTCGCTGGCACACAGGAAGGGGAGGCATACCAGCGTGGTGCCTCCCCCGGTTTTGTTGGCTATCCGCCGGGCGCGCGATGGCCAGATAACAGGGAGCGGTTGTTGATGTCGATTACCCATTTGTCACTGCAAGATGCCCGTCATCTGCAACTGGCGGCGCAGGGGCTGCTTGCCCCCCGTCGCAGCAAGGCGATCCCGGCCGATCTGCTGGCCACCATTCGCCGCATGGCGCTGCTGCAGATCGATACCATCTCGGTGGTAGCGCGCAGCCCCTATCTGGTGCTCTTTAGCCGCCTTGGCCAGTACGAACCGCGTTGGCTGGAGCAACTGCTGGCTGACGGCGAGATCTTCGAATATTGGGCCCATGAGGCCTGCTTTGTGCCCCGCGAGGATTACCGGTTGTTGCGCCACCGGATGCTCGACCCCGCCGCCATGGGCTGGAAGTTTTCGGCCAACTGGCTCGCTACCCATCAGCAGGAGATCGGTCAGCTGATCGAGCGTATTCGTCAGCACGGCCCGGTGCGGGCGGCTGACTTTGAACGCACAACCGGCAAGGGCAATGGCTGGTGGGACTGGAAACCGGAGAAGCGCCATCTGGAGGTGTTGTTTACCACCGGTCAGCTGATGGTACGGGAGCGGCGCAACTTTCAGCGAGTCTATGATCTCGCCGAGCGGGTTATCCCCGAGTGGAGCGACCAGCGGGATCTGCCAAGCGTCGAGCAGGCGCAGCGGGATATGGTGCGCGCCAGCTGCCGGGCGCTGGGGCTGGTCAAAACCGGCTGGGTGGCGGACTACTATCGGCTGCGGCGCGGCAAATATGACGCCCTGCTCCATCAGTTGGCGGACGAGGGTGAGCTGTTGCCGGTACGGGTGGAGGGATGGCAGCACGGCGCTTTTGTGCACGTATCTCTGGCCGATGAGCTGGCAAGGGCACAGGCGGGCACCCTCAAGGCGACCCATACCACCGCCTTGTCGCCGTTCGATCCGCTGGTATGGGAGCGCAAGCGGGCCAGTGAACTGTTCAATTTTGACTATCGCATCGAGTGCTACACCCCGGCCCCCAAGCGTCAATACGGCTACTTCGTGTTGCCCTTGCTTCATCGCGGCAAGCTGGTGGGCAGGATGGATGCCAAGGCTCATCGTCAGCAGGGGATCTTCGAGATCAAGAGCCTCTATCTGGAGGCCGGGGTGAGAGTGACCCGCACGCTTGCACAGGATCTGGCGAAAGCCCTGCAAAAGCTGGCTGACTGGCACCAGACACCGCAGCTCCGTTATGGTGCCATTCCGGCCAATTTGCTGACGTTGTGGCATGACAGCGCCCCTGCAAAGTGAGCAAAATCCCTTCTGGGCTAAGCTGCAAGAGGGATAAACAGTTCGGGAGCGGGAGATGAGACGAGCAGGAACATGGTGGGCGGGATTGGCGATGGCCATCTTGTCCACCGCGCTATGGGGGCAAGAGCCACCAGTGAAGATCTGTCTGGGGGAGGGCAACGAGTGGGCCCCCTTTACCTACTGGGAGCGCAAGGACGGTGTGCCCGATACCAGCCGCCTGACCGGTTCGGCGACGACGCTGGTGCTCGATGCCCTGCAACAGAGCGGGCTCTCGCACCAGATCCGCTATCTGCCCTGGGCGCGGGTGCAGCAGGAGCTGGCGGATTATCGCCAGAATGGCCTGTGCGAGCTGACCTGGGATGCCAGCTACAAGCCGGAGCGTGCCGAGTTTGCCTTCTACAGCGTTCCCCTCTATTACACCCACCTCGGTTTCTTCTATCTCAAGCGCCGCTACCCCGAACCGCCGGATCTGCAGACGGTCAATCGTTCCCGGGTGTGCGGGGTGATTGGCTACAACTACACACCCTACGGGCTTGCGCAGGAGCCACGCCGGGTCAAGCAGTTGCAGCAGGCGCTCGATATGCTGGAGCGGGATCGCTGCGACTTTCTGCCAAGCGAAATCGAACCTCTGGTGGCAGGCATCAGCCTTGGCATCTACCGCAGCGAGAGCGGGTTGCTCAATCTCGCCCTGCCCAGTCGCAAGGGATTCTATCTGCTGGTGAGCAAGGGCTCCCCCCGCGGCCACCAGCTGGTGAACATCCTCAATCAGTCGCTGGTGGCATTTCAGGAAGGGGGGCATACGGATGAGGTGATGCGCCGCTTCTTGCCGCCAATGGAGTAATAGCGAAGGGGGGCTGTCATTCTGGGGAGCAGATAAACAGAGGGCCAGCCGGTGCAAACCGGCTGGCCCTTTTTTACGTGAGAGGCTGTCAGGCCGCCAGACGGGTCAGTACCTTCACCAGCAGCTCGATGCGCGGGGCAATGCTGGCCAGATCCAGATACTCCTCGTCACTGTGGAAACCGGCACCGATAGGGCCCAGACCATCCAGAGTGGGGATGCCGAGGGCGGCGGTCAGGTTGGCATCAGAGCCGCCCCCCACCTCCTGCCAGCTGATCGGCAGCCCCAGTTCGGCGCCACACTCCTCCACCAGTTGCATCAGTGCCTGGGTGCCCTCGGACGGCACCATGGCCGGTTTGTGGGCCTCGCGGGTCAGCTGGATGGTGACGCCGTCCAGATGCGGCCGCTCGGCCAGGGTCAGCAGATGATCGTTGATCTGGTGGTACTCCTGATTGTCCCAGAAGCGGACGTCTACCACGGCGCTGGCATGTGCCGGCACTATGTTGGCGCCATTGCCCCCCTCGACAATGCCGATGTTGAGGGTGGTGCCGCTATCGAAGTTGGTCAGGGCGTTGATGGCCAGGATCCAGTGGCCCAACTCGGTGATGGCGCTGCGCCCCTTCTGCGGTTCGTTGCCCGCGTGGGCTGCCTTGCCGGTGAAGTCGATGCGATAACGGGCCATCCCCTTGCGCGCCTTGACCAGCGAGCCATCGGCGCGGGCCGCTTCGGCCACCAGCACCTGTTTTGCCTGTTTGGCCACCGTTGCCAGCCAGTCACTGGAGTGGAGGGAACCAATCTCCTCGTCCGGGTTCATGCAGACGCAGATGCTCAGGCGATCGCGCACCTCGCGGGGCAGTTCACGCAGGGCATAGACGATGTTGAGCAGGCCGGATTTCATGTCGGAGACACCGGGGCCGTAAGCGCGCTCACCATCTACGCTCATCGGGCGGGCGGCGGCGGTGCCGAGGGGAAAGACGGTATCCATATGGCCGATCAGCATTACATCGATCTGCGTCGCATCAGGCTGGTTGCGGATCTCCAGTCCCACACCGGCTGCGCCACAGTCGACCCGCTTGATCTGCCAGCCGCCCATCGCCTCATATTTGGCCGCCATCAGGTCGGCCACTGCCGCAATGCCCGGTTGGTGCAGGGATCCGCAATCCAGATTGATCAGCGGGGCCAGTTCGGTCAGGTATTGATCCAGAGAAAAAGTCATTGTTTGTTCCACTATCAGGTTCGGGTCAGAGAAGGATGTTCATCACCAGCATGGCGCCGAAGGCGTTGAGTACCGAGATGGCGACCATGATGGGGATATAACGCCCTTCGGTGCCGATACAGCCGAGGATGCGGCCCATGTACTGTACCTGGGAGCCCATCAGGTAGATGGCTGGCGCCAGAATGGCGATGTGGGTGCCGTTGAGGATCCCCTGATCGAACAGGGTGATGACCACACCGACTGCACCGCCCATCGACATCCAGGCGCCGATCAGCACGGCTGCCGCCTCACCGGGCAACCCGAAGATGGCCATGACGGGGGAGAAGATGGCGCCCATGGCATCCAGCGCGCCGGTGATCTGCAGCGCCTTGATGATGACGAAGGCCATCAGTACGTTGGGTACGGTGGAGGTGGTGGCGATGACCCAGCCCTTCTTGGCCCCTTCGACGAAGATATCGGTGACGATGGGTTTCTTGATGTTGGCCTGGCTCATTTGGCTTGCTCCTGAGTGTTGAGGGTCTGCTGGGTGTTGTTATCGGTCTGCTTGCCTTCGCTCATATTGAGGTAGACCCGGAACAGGTTGGCCCCGACAAATTTGAAGGCGAACATCACGATGACAGCCAGACCGATGGAGGAGCTGACCGCCGGGCTGCCATCTGCCAGCGTCAGGGTGAACAGCACGGCGCCGGAGGAGAAGAAGTTGACTATGGTGGCACCAGCGGAGAACTGGAACATGGTGAACACATCGGTTTCACGCTTGGTGATGAGCCCTTCATCCTTGAGCTGACGAGTCATGGCGGCACCGGCATCGGTACTCTGCAGGGAGGCGATCAGCGCCAGACCGGTATTACCGGGGATCCCCATCAGCGGACGCAGCAGCGGGGTCAGCAACTTGCGGGCCGCTTCCAGCGCGCCGTAGTGTTCCAGCACATTGATCATACCGAGGGCAAACATCACGGTGGGGATCAGGGTCAGGGCAAACAAAAAGCCATCGCGAGCGCCGTTGCCCCCCTTGCCGCGCATGTCGGTCATGGCGGTCTTGATGCCGTCACCATTCTCGCTGACGCTCTGGACCATGGTACCGAACGAACCGTTCAGCGTGGTGAAATCGAATACCCCGTACCACTCGCCGGATTGCAACAGTCCGGAGAAGAAGACCACGGCGAAGGCCAGTGCCAGGTAACTGCCTATGCTCACCGAGCGTGTTTTGTCTGTCATTAGCTAGCTCCATATGAATAATTATTTAATCTGAATAATTATAATTGATATGGATGTCACTAAATTGATGGTGGTCAAAATGGTTTGCTACAAATGACGAATGTATTGGGGTTATGTGACTGTGATCGCCATATGATTGGACGATAATCTGGTTTTTATCGAATTCTTTGAGTGAATAAAAAGCAGGGGCGGGATAGCGGGGCAAAAAAAAACCGGGCACAAGGCCCGGTTTGGTCAATCAGTCAGATGTGATTACTGGAGTACCAGCACCATCAGCAGGCCGACGGTAATGGCAGATACCAGGAAGGCAAAGCCATAGAACACATAGTGGTGCAGCTTGGTGGTGTGGATCCCCAGATCGTGCAGACCGTGGTAGATACGGTGCATACCGTGCCAGACTGGCAGGGCGATGATCACCAGCAGGATGCAGGCACCCCACCAGGAGCTGGCGAACGCGTGCACGCGGTCATAGCTCATGGTTTCCACGTCCATGATGCCCATGGGCACCAGCAGACCGGTGATGAGGACAATGACCGGCAGCAGCATGGCAACGACCATGCCACCCGCACCAAACAGACCCCAGTAAATTGGTTCGTCAGAACGTCTCATTGTTTTCTCCTCAGGCCACGATGATCAGGACAAGTAGGGACACCACCGCCAGCGCCACATACTGGGCGAGAACGATCGGCTTCTCCGGTACCAGGTCTTCACCACGGAAGATACGCATGGCTTTCGGCGCCAGGGCGAACCAGGTTTTGGCATGGAACAGGCACGCCGCCAGAGCGACGACATGGAACAGGATGGCGATCGGGCTTTGCAGGGATTCCAGCCAGCCGTTGAACGCTTCCTGACCCTGAACCAGGCGCATCAGGCCCCACATCAGCACAACGGCGTAGATGGAGACGAAGATACTGGTGCCTTCACGGATCATGTAACCGGTGTAGAAGGCGTTCTTCAGCCACCAGTCTTTCTTCATTTCGCGGACGTAAGGTTTACGTTTGCTATCAGTGTTGTTCATGGTCTCAATCCTGCTCTCAATCTGGCTTGAACATGGCGATCATGTAGTCCTTGGCGCTTTCGACCTTGCCAAGCTGGATGGCCGCCGCCGGATCGACGCCCTTCGGGCACACTTCGGAGCAGTAGCCCACGAAGGTACAGCCCCAGACGCCTTCGTCCTGGCTGATGATGCGCATACGCTCTTTGGCGCCGGCATCACGGTTGTCGACGTTGTAGCGATAGGCCAGAGCCAGTGCCGCCGGACCGGTGAACTTCTTGTTGATGCCGTACTGTGGGCAGGCCGCGTAGCAGAGACCACAGTTGATGCACTGGGAGAACTGCTTGTACTGCGCCATCTGGGCCGGAGTCTGGATGTACTCGCCATCACACAGGCTGCGCGGCTCGCTCGGGATGATGTACGGCTTGATGCTCTCCAGCTTCTCGATGAAGTCGGACATGTCGACCACCAGATCGCGCTCGATCGGGAAGTTATTGAGCGGCTCGACGGTCATCTTGCCCGGCAGGTAGTCGCGCAGGAACGCCTTGCAACCCAGCTTGGGCACACCGTTGACCATCATGCCGCAGGAGCCGCAGATCGCCATCCGGCAGGACCAGCGGAAGCTCAGGGTAGAGTCCAGGTGATCCTTGATGTACTGCAGGGCGTCCAGCAGAGACATCTCTCTCTGGTATGGCACCTGGAAGGTTTGCATCCAGGGCTCGTTATCCTGTTCCGGACGGTAGCGCAGGATCTCAATTTCAATCATCTCAGCCATTCTTCTTAGCCTCGTCTTGTTTCTCACCCTCGGAGCCGTACACGCGTTTTGCCGGCTGGGACTTAGTGATCTTCACATCGGAGTAATCGATGGAGGGCGTTTCGCCATTTTGGTAGAACGAGAGCGTGTGCTTGAGGAAGTTCACGTCATCACGCTCTTCGTAACCATCCAGACGCTGGTGGGAACCGCGGGACTCTTTACGATTGATGGCGGAGTGCGCCATGGCTTCAGCCACGTCCAGCATGTAGCCCAGTTCGATGGCGTACAGCAGGTCGGTGTTGAAGACAGAGGACTTGTCGTTGATCTTGACCTTTTTGTAACGGGCTTTCAGCTCGTTGATCTTGTCGATGGTGCCCTGCATCAGCTCTTCGGTACGGTAGATACCGACACCGGCTTCCATGGACATGCCCAGTTCGTTGCGGATATCGGCCGGGTTTTCGGTACCGTCTACGTCCATCAGGGAGAGGTGCTGCTTGATGAGCGCCTCGGCCTTGGCGGCCAGCGCTTCGGTATTGCCATGCTTCTGAGTCTTGGCAAATTCACCTGCCTGCTCACCGGCCAGCTTGCCGAATACCACGATCTCGGACAGGGAGTTGGAACCCAGACGGTTGGCACCGTGCAGACCGACGGAGGCACATTCGCCCGCGGCGTAGAGGCCGGGCAGACGGGTGGCACACTTGTTGTCAGTCTCGATACCACCCATGGTGTAGTGGGCAGTCGGACGTACCGGGATAGGCTCTTTGGCCGGATCCACGTTGACGTAGGCTTTGGCCAGTTCGCAGATGAACGGCAGACGCTCTTTCAGGTACTTCTCGCCAAGGTGACGCAGGTCGAGGTGAACCACATCGCCCATCGGGCCCTGAATGACGCGGCCTTTCTGCTGCTCTTGCCAGAATGCCTGGGAAACGCGGTCGCGCGGACCCAGTTCCATGTATTTGCTCTTCGGCTGGCCAATCGGAGTTTCCGGGCCCAAGCCGTAGTCTTGCAGGTAGCGGTAGCCATCCTTGTTGAGCAGGACGCCACCCTCACCACGACAACCTTCGGTCATCAGGATGCCGGTGCCCGGCAGACCGGTCGGGTGATACTGGACGAACTCCATATCACGCAGCGGTACGCCGTGACGGTAGGCCAGTGCCATGCCGTCGCCGGTGACGATGCCACCGTTGGTGTTGTAGCGATAGACACGGCCAGCACCGCCGGTTGCCACGATCACGGATTTGGCCTGGATGAAGCGGGTGATACCGTTCTGGATGTCGAAGGTCAGTACGCCCTGGACACGGCCGTCGTCCACGATCAGATCAAGGCAGAAATGCTCGTCGAAGCGCTTGATGCTCGGGTATTTGACGGAGGTCTGGAACAGGGTGTGCAGAATATGGAAACCGGACTTGTCTGCGGCGAACCAGGTACGCGGAACCTTCATGCCACCAAACGGACGCACGTTGGCTTTACCATCCGGCTTGCGGCTCCAGGGGCAACCCCAGTGCTCCAGCTGGATCATCTCTTTGGTCGCGTTGTTGACGAAGTATTCCACTACGTCCTGCTCGCACAGCCAGTCACCACCGGAGACGGTGTCGTTGAAGTGGTTTTCGAGGGAGTCGTCATCACGGACGACACCGGCGGCGCCGCCTTCGGCAGCAACCGTGTGGCTGCGCATCGGGTAAACCTTGGAAATCAGGGCGATGTCCAGGTCTGGCTGTGATTCGGCTATAGCGATAGCGGCGCGTAAGCCGGTACCGCCAGCACCGATGATGGCCACATCGGTCTTGATAATATCCACATCTGCCTCCTTAGGGATAGATTTGCTGGGCACGATTTTGCTCTATGAAAAAAATTCAGGCTTGATGCAAGTCAAACTGCTAGGTTTTATTCCCTTTTTATTGGTTATTTTTCTATAAAACACCCAAATCCCTGGATGAAAATGTCGTTATTATCGTCATTTTTTGGTGTTACTGAGCAGTTGAACACCTAGCTACGAGTACTTTAACTTCTGGATTGTACGTAGTTTTCTTTCAATAAAATGCGAATCACCTCTCTTTTTAGGTACTCGCAAAAAAAATTTTAAGTTTTTTATTGTGATTTTTTAATGAGAATTATTGGCATTTATCTATTCGGATAGAAATAGGTAATCCGAAATGCTGCGGTGACCACGGCGGTGATCTGATAATTCCAGACGAATTACAAGGATTTCAAGGCGGGTTATTTGGCGGGTAATGTGAGATTACTCACTGAAAATTAAGCGCTATTTAGAAAAATAAAAGGGGCCTGTACGGCCCCTTTTGCTCATGCTCAAATGCGGAACATGCCGACCTGATTGCTCAGTTCACCCGAAATATTTTTAAGTTGTTCAGAGAGATGGCGTGAGCTGTCTGCATCCACTGCCAGTTCGTCCGAGACATCTTTCACCGCCTGAATGTTACGGCTTACCTCGTCGGTGACGGCCCGCTGCTCTTCAGCCGCGCTGGAGATCTGGGTCGCCATGTCGGAGATCTGGTTGATCGAGGTGGTGATCTGCTCCAGCGCGTGGGTGGCGTTGTTGGCGTCATCCACGCTGTTCTGGGCCAGCAGCTGGCCTTCGTGCATGGTGCTGACCGCCCCCTGGGTATTGCGTTGCAGGGTTTCGATCATATTGCGGATTTCAACGGTGGAGCTGTGGGTACGCTGTGACAAGACGCGCACCTCGTCGGCTACCACCGCAAAGCCGCGACCCTGTTCACCGGCACGGGCCGCTTCGATGGCGGCGTTGAGTGCCAGCAGGTTGGTCTGCTCGGCGATGCCCTGAATGGTGGAGAGGATAGTGTTGATCTCCTGAGCGTTTTTCTCCAGTTCCTGAATTATGTTGGAGGCCTGTTCCACCTGGGTGGCCAGATCGGTGATGGAGCGCTGGTTGCGGGCGATCACCTGCTTGCCATGCTCGCAACTGCTGGAGGAGCTGCGGGCCGCTTCGGCGGTCTGCTCGGCGTTGCTGGCAACCTCGACCGCGGTGGCCGACATCTCGTGTACCGCAGTGGCGATCTGGGAGATCTCGTTTTGCTGGCGTGCCAGCCCCTGATTGGCCTTCTCCGCCATGCTGTGAGAGGACTTGGCCTGCTGGTTGAGCTGGCCGGAGGAGTTGGAGATATCCTGCACCATCACATGGATCCGCTCGATGAAGGTGTTGACGTGTTTGGCAACCGCGCCTACTTCATCCTCACGTTCAATCTTGATGCGGCGGGTCAGATCGCCGTTGCCACGGGAGAGATCGGCAATCGCTTCGCCCAGGGTTTTCAGAGGGGCCAGCGAGCTGTTGATGGCGACATAGGAGAAGCCTGCCACGATCAGTATGGTGATAAGCCCCTGAATGAGGGAGGAGGTAACCATGCGGCGTACCGACTGGTAGGCGATCTCTTCATCCACCATCATGCCGTAATACCAGTTGGTATTGGGAATGGCATTAAAGTCGTAGACCTCTTTCTTGCCGCTGATCACCAGCTCGTTGATCATGCCGTCATGGGCGACCTGATTGATGTAGGCGGCAGTCAGCTCCGGTGCCAGAGCGGTAGCGGATTTCAGGCTCAGGGAGGCATCGGGGTGCGCGATGATGGTGCCATTGCTGTCCACCAGCATGGCGTAGGTGCCCTCGGTGGTGACAGCCAGAATGTCCGAGATCAGTGAGCTGATGGAGACGTCACCGGCGATGACCCCCTGGGTATTGCCACGCTGGAACGGCTCGGCAATGGTGACAATCAGCTGGCCGGTGGAGATGTCGGCATAAGGGGAGGTGATGGTCATCTTGCCAGCAGCCATTGCGTCTTTGTACCAGGGGCGTTGACGGGGGTCATAACCGGCGGGCAAGTCGGTTGGTTTGCTCTGGATCATTTTGCCGTCTGCGGTACCGGCATAGACCAGGTCGAAGCCACCGGCATTCATGGACTGGGCCAGATGACTGATGGGCTCATCTTCTTTGGCGAATGCTTCCTTGGTGGTGCTGACCATGCTGATCCGGGCGTCGACCCAGCGGGAGATCCCCTTGACGTTGGCCATGGAGCTTTCGTCGATGATGTTCCAGACCAGTCGCTGGGTCTCGCTGCGCAGTTGCGAGGTGTTGTACCAGACCTGCAGGCCGGTGATCACCAGAATGATGACCCCGATAGCCAGAACAAGCTTGTTTTTAATGGATAAGTTCATAGTTACATCCTTGATGAGCGTCAGTCTGAAGTGTGTGGCATCTGATTATTGTTATAGCCTTGTTACTATCGGCCGTAGTCGAACTTTTTTTACCCCGGTCAACAAATTAAAGTTAGTGCCTAAATGGGGGCTTATCCATACGCGTATCGTCCCATCATGGTGAGATAAAGCGATCCGGTCGATTGGTGAAGATTCCATCGACCCCCATGCTAGAGAGCGTTTCATAATCTTCTGGATAATCAACGGTATAAACCAGAACTTTGAGCCCCCGGCGATGTGCATCATCGACCAGCGCGGTGTCGATAAAATCAACATCGCAATTGATGGACCAGGCTCCCAGCTTGTCGGCAACCTGCGCCAGGTTGAGCGGCAGGTTGGCGGTCAGGGCACCGAGCCGGATATCGGGCCGCAAGGCGGCAAATCGGGCCAGCTCCGGGTGATGGAAGGAGGAGACCACCCACTGGCCGGGAGTAAAGCCCAGCTCGGCTTCTGCCCGTCGGGTCAGGGCTGCCACCGCATCGGCGGTATGAGCCCCCTTGAGCTCGATGTGCAACTCGCAGCGTCCGGCTATGATCTCCATCACCTGCCACAGGGTCGGGATCACCTCTCCTTCACCGGCATCAAGCTGCTCCAGATAGGAGCGCGATTGCTCGGTCAGTACCCCCTTGCCATTGGTGCAGCGCTCCAGCCGCCGGTCGTGGAAGACCCACAACTCGCCATCGGCCGCCTGCACGTCGATCTCGATGGCTGATGCTCCCAGCTCCAGCGCTTTGGCCATCGCCTTGAGAGTGTTTTCGGGGGCCAGACCGCTGGCGCCACGATGGGCAATAATCTGCATGTTCTGCTCCTTTTACCTCGCGGATCAGCCGCGGCTCAGGTGAATGTCGATCTGTTGATGGGGCAGAGTAAGTCCCTGCTGCTGCATCTTCTCCAGCACCAGCGAGTGAACCTCGTGAGTGATGGGCATCCGGTGATCCATGTTGTTGACGTAGAGGCGGATCTCGTAGATCAGTGCCGAGTCGGTGAATTCGATCAGGAAGACCTCTGGCGTCGGCGTCTCCAATACCAGGGTCGATGCCTGGATGGACTCTTCCAGAATGCGCTGCACCAGTTTCGGATCCCGGGTCAGGCCGATCCGGATCCGCAGTTTGACCCGGGTGATGGCATCGGAGAGCGACCAGTTGATGAACTGCTCGGTGATGAAGGCCTTATTAGGCACGATGATCTCCTTGCGATCCCAATCCACTATGGTGGTGGCCCGGGTCTTGATCTTGGTGACGGTGCCGGTGAGATCGCGGATGGTGACGGTGTCACCGAGCCGGATCGGCTTCTCAAACAGGATGATGAGGCCGGAGACAAAGTTGGCGAAGATCTCCTGCAGACCGAAACCCAACCCCACCGAGAGGGCGGCGACCAGCCACTGGGTCTTCGACCAGTCGATGCCGAGCATGGAGAAGCCGGTGAGGGCGCCGATCAGGATCACCAGATACTTGCTGGTGGTGGTGAGAGCAAAGCCGGTACCCGGGGAGAGGCTGAGGTGCTGCAACAGGGTCAGCTCCATCAGCCCCGGCAGGTTGCGGGCTGTCACCACGGTCAGAATGAAGACGAAGGCGGTCAGCATCAGATCCTGCAAGGTGATGGCCGAGAGCTGCTCGATGCCGCCAATCTTGCTGCTCACCTGCCACACCTCGATATTGCTGAGGAAGCTGAAGGCGGAGTTGAGATCCGACCATTGCACCACCACCAGCATGGTGAAGCCCAGCATCAGCAGGGTGCGCACCAGCCCCAGCGACTGTGCGCTGATGGTATCGAGATCCAGCTCAGTCTCTTCCACCACGTCCGGGGTCTCGGAGCTGAGCTCGTCATGCCCCTCTTCCCGGCCGCGCTGGGCCAGGATCTCGGCCCGCTTGCTCTTGGCGCGCTCGAAGGCGAGGCGGCGGCGCTGGATCAGCATCCAGCGTCTGGCCAGATAGTAGACCAGCAGGCAACCCAGCCCCATCAGCAGGCTAAGCTCCAGCTGGCGCAGCAGGGTGCGCGAGGTATAGAAGTAGCCAAACAGGGCGCCAATCACCGCCAGCAGCGGCGCCAGCATCAGGCTGTTCCAGATGAAGTGGTGCAGCAGATGGGGCTTGGTCATGTCGGTCTGGCCCCAGGTGAGTGGCAGCCGCTCCCGGTTGAGGCGGGCAAAGAAGAGCAGCAGCCAGAGTGCACCGATCATGAAGGCCATCCGGCCGAGGGAGTCGTAGAAGGCGTGTTCCTGATAGCTGTTGGCCATCCCCTGCACGAAGAAACTCGGGATCAGCACCAGCAGCAGGGTGCGAAACTGCCCCCATACCTTTTGCACCTGTTCCCGGGGCCAGCGGAAGTGGTGGATCAAAATCCCCCGCTCCAGCGTCAGGTGGCGGGCCATCACCAGTGCCAGCAGCAGAAACCAGATCTCGCCAAGACCGCGTGCTACCGCCACCGCAAACGGGTATTGCCAGGCCCCTTCGAGCAGGCCGCGCACCATCAGCACCATGGCGGGCAAGGGGAGGGCGGCAAGCAGGGAGCGCAGCAGCAAGCGGCTGGTGAGGCTGAATTTGTCCTGGGTCACCTTGCCGATCCGCGGCGCAATATGGTCGCAATAGAGGCTCAGATGACGGGCCAGCTTGAACCAGCTCCAGGCCAGCACCAGCAGACCAATACCGGCCAGCGTGAGGCTCAGCGGGCTGTTCTCGGCGATGGCGTAGGGCAGTTGCAGCCAGTTGTCCGGGTTGAAGGCCAGGGTCAGCGCGGCAGGAATGCCGAGCATGACTTGTGGGGTAAAGGGGCGCACATCCGGCATCCAGAACAGGTGGCTTGCGCTGATCTCACGGATCTCGTCGATCTTGCTGTTCTGGCGGCTGTAGAGCAGCTTGAGACGAGTCTGCTCCTGAATGAGGGTGTCGGAGGCGTCGTTGAGCCGGGTCAGCAGCTGGCGCCGGGCCTTGAGCAGATTGTCGAGCACCGCTTGCTGTGGCCGATCCAGCGTTACCTCCTCTTCGGCCATCAACTTGTCGCGCAGCTGGCGGGTATCCTTGAGCCCATCCTGCTCGCTCTCGTACTGGTACTTGGCCATGCGGGCGCTGACGATGGCGGACTCCAGCTTGTCGAGGGGGAACTGGGGGGGCAGATCGGAGAGTTTGCTGCGCAGGTTCTCGCCGTAGGCATTACTGATCTGCAGCCACTCCAGCTGTTCGCGTACCGAGTTGACCAGCTCATTCAGTTCAAACAGATTCTTGTCGACGCTGCGCTGCTCGTCCTGCACCCGCTCAATCTGATCTTCCAGTGTGCCGAGCTGGATGGAGAGCGCCTGATTCTGCTGTTGCTGCTCCAGCAGCAGCGGCATGTCGGTGGTGAGTTGTTTGCGCAGCCGCTCGCTCTCCTCCAGCGCCTGCTCGGTCTTCTCCCGCCGCAGCTGGTTCTGCTGGGTCAGCAGGCTGGCTTGCCACTCATCCTCGTCGGCGATGGCCAGATTGAGCTCCTGCAGTTTCAGCTTGCCGAGATCGTTGCGCTGCTGGGCCGAAAGCTGCTCCAGCTCCAGCATCTGGATCCGGTCGGAGAGGCTCTGCTCCTTCATTCTGGTCAGCAGCAGCTGTGCCTCCTGCTGGCGATCCGATTCGCTGCTGAAGCTCAGTCGCTCCAGCTGGCTGCGGGTCAGTTGCAGCTGTTTGCGCAGATCATCCACCCGCAGGTGATACTCCTGCCCGGTGCTCTCCAGCTGGTTGAGGCTGTCCATCACCCCCTGCCGCTCCTTGCGCAGGTTGAGCTGGCGGTTGCTGCTCAGGCCAATGGCCTGGCGCAGCGCCTCCTCCTTGAGGCTCGCCAGCGGCGGGCGAGTGGCGGGCTGATAGTTGTGCAGGCTCTCCTTGAGGCGCGCCGACTCCTTGGGGTAATCGATAAGGATCTGCTGATAGGCTTTACTCTGCTCCCGGTAGCGCTCGGCCTCTCTGGCAAATTGCAGCGCCTGCTGGTAGCTCTCCCGCAGCTTCTGGTTTTCCGGGGTATCGCTCTTGGGCACGCTCTGCAACAGGGATTCGGCCTGGGCAATGGCATCGTCGGCGCGCACGGTTGGCGGCAACAAGAGAAGGGAGAGCAGCAAGAGGGTGAGCAGGCGTTGCAACATGAGGCTCGTTTCCGTTCAGAAGAGGTGGCCCTAGCCTAAAACAGGGCAGGGAGGCGGGTAAAGCAGTCTATATTAATGATTCATAACACAAATGACAGGAAGTCGTGCTGCTGTTTCGCTATGATCCCGGCCGCTTTCTCTCCACCGAGTCGAATATGTCAGCTGTTGATCTGGGCACAGCCCCGCTATCTCGCCTTTTCTGGCGTTACGTAACCCCGACCGTGGCGGCCATGCTGATCACCGGCATCTATGTCACCATCGATGGCATCTTCGTTGGCCATGTGCTGGGTCAGGATGGGATGGCCGGTCTGATGCTGGCTTATCCCATCTGCGCCGTGCTCTATGCGGTGGGGGCGCTGATCGGCATGGGGGCCTCGTCGCTGGTCTCCTTCTATCTGGGGCAGGGCAACTCGGCCAAAGCCCGCCATATCGTCGGCAATGCGCTGATGATGGTGTTGCTGGCCTCGGCACTGCTCAGTTTTATCGGGATCCGTTATGGCGAGCCCATGCTGGCCTGGATGGGGGCGGAGGGGGAGATCTTCACCGCTGGGCTCTCCTACCTGCAGGCCTACGCCTGGCTCGGCGTCTTTGCGGTGCTGTCGATGGCGTTCAGCTCGCTGCTGCGCAACGATGGCCGCCCCGGGTTTGTCACTATCATCATGGTGGTCGGGGGCCTTCTCAACGTGCTGCTCGACTATTTGCTGATGGTGGTGTTTCCGTTCGGACTTGCCGGGGTGGCGACGGCCACTATGCTTTCCCAGGCGGTGACGGGCCTCGCCTGCCTGTGGCACTTCTTCACGCCGCGCAGCCAACTGCGGATAAGCTGGGACACCTTGCGTCCCGATCTGCGGCTGATGGGCGAGACGGTGCGCCTCGGGGTCTCCAGTTTTCTGATGTACCTCTATCTCTCTGTGGTGTTGGCACTGCACAACAAGGCGTTGCTGGCGGTGGGTACTTCGCTGCATGTGGCGGCCTACGGGGTGATCAGTTACACCGAGGCCTTCTTCTATCTGGTGTTTGAGGGGATCGCCATGGGTATCCAGCCCATCGCCAGCTTTAACGCGGGCGCCGGTCACTGGCGGCGGGTGCTGCGGATCCGCAATCTGGCACTCGGAGTGACGTTGGGGATCGCCCTATCCGCGATGATCCCGCTCTATCTGTGGCCGGAGGCGGCGGTCTATCTGTTTGCCGGCGATAACGCCACCTTGCTGCCGGTGGCGAGCCTCGGGATCTGGCTCTACTTCTGGGGGTTGCCGATGGAGGGCTTGCTGCTGGTGGGGGCCACCTACTTCCAGGCCATCAATCGGGCCCGCATCGCCTCCCTGCTCACCGGTGGCAAGCTGGTGCTGATCGGCGGTTTCTTGTGGGGATTCTCGACCCTGTGGGGCGTGCCCGGGGTCTGGCTGGCATTGCCAACGTGCAGCTCATTGCTGGTATTGGTGATGTGGCGGGCGATGCGTCGGGAGTCCGG
Organism: Aeromonas sp. R5-4; assembly: GCF_040908215.1. Classification (NCBI taxonomy): domain Bacteria; kingdom Pseudomonadati; phylum Pseudomonadota; class Gammaproteobacteria; order Aeromonadales; family Aeromonadaceae; genus Aeromonas; species Aeromonas sp. R5-4. The sequence continues at coordinate 144,170 of NZ_JBFODG010000033.1, forward strand.
CGCCCACGCGCTGGCCGGATAGGTAATCAGGTTCGACGTGCAGATAGCAGACAGGCAGCCATGGGCTGCCTGTTTTGTTAGAGGATGTTTTGTTAAAGGGCTCTGCCGATTCAGGGCTTGAAGGCGCCGATAAAGATGGCGGGATCGACCCGGGTGTCGTTGAGGCTGACGTTCCAGTGCATATGGGGGCCGGTAGCGCGGCCGGTAGAACCGACTCGCCCGACGATGCCGCCACGCGGCAGGCTCTGGCCGAGCTTCACATCGATCTTCGACATGTGGCAGAACATGCTGATGAGCCCCTGACCGTGGTCGACAAAGACGGTATTGCCGTTGAAGAAGTAGTTGCCGATCAGGATCACCTTGCCTGCGGCGGGGGACTTGATCGGGGTGCGGGCGCCCACTGCGAAGTCGAGGCCGGAGTGGGGATTGCGCTCCTCGCCATTGAAGAAACGACGCAGGCCAAACGGGCTGGAGAGGGGGCCGTTGACCGGCTTGTCGAACATCAGGTTGCTCGGCTGGTTGGGGCTGAAGGTCTGGTAAGCCCGGGTCTGCTCCGCCAGCTCGCGGTTGATACGGGTCATATCCTCGGCGAGCGGATTGACCTGACGGCTGTTCTTGAGCTTGATGTGCTGTTCGCGGTAGTGCTTGGGGGTCACGGTGAAGCCGAGAGTACGGCCATCACCTGTGCTCAGTTGCTGGGCGCCGGGCGTGCTTTTCAGAGAGATGCCGACGATGGCGATCCACTGGTTGTCTTCGCGCACTACCAGCACGGGTTTGTCATGAAAGCGGGCCGTGGGGGTAGTGGGTGACGTGCCAAGAGGGATCACCGCAACGCCACCCGGCACCGGATGGTTGAGCAGGCGACTGATAAAACCCTCGGCCAGGGCCGACTGGCTGGCCAGTAACAACAACAGACAACACACAACTCTCATGACGATACCACTCGATGTTAAAACGCCCGGGATGGCGGGATGACAACCCCCTGTCCGGCATTCGCCGATCACTAAAGGGTGATCACGACATGCTGGCCACGACAGGCGCGGCTGGGGAAGGGGGCAGATTGTGCCTCGTTATAGTCGGGGCAGCCAGAGGCGAGGCATGACTGACGCCCCTTTTGTGCATAGCTGCGTCAGGTTTTATGTCGTGGTCGGGCCGCTTCGCCATTGAGTCGCCCCCGCCCTGGCTCTAGAATCGGCTTCCGGCACTGATGCTACCGACACTCCGAGGAGACGATATGAACGGATTACCCCCTTTGCGCACCACTCCGGCCCGGTACACGACAGGTCGTGGCTGGCTCTGGGTTCGCAGCGGGTTCGATATCTTCAACAAGGGGATGGGGATCAGCGTGGCCATGGTGCTGGTCTGGTTTATGGTGGGCATGCTGCTGGAGCAACTGCCGGCGGGTGGCCTTATCTCCCAGCTGCTCTACATGGTGTGGGGCGCGGGTTGGGTGGCGGTCGCCGCTCGGGGTTATCGGGGGGAGCCGCTGCAGTTCGCCGATCTCTTCGCCGGTTTTCGCCACAAGTTGACCCCGCTGATGCTAGGCGGTCTGCTGGTGTTGCTGCTGTTCAGCCTGGTTGGCCTCGTCTGTCTCGGTCTGCTCTCCATGTGGGGGCTGCTCCCGCTGTTGACGCAGGATCCCGAGAGCATGGTGGTCTCAGCCAGCCAGTTGCAACAACTGCTGCTGGTATTGCTGGTGGGGATGCTGCTTATCATTCCCGTGCTGATGGGGGTCACCTTTGCTCCGGCGCTGATCTACCACCACGATATCGGCATCATCCAGGCGGTACGGCTGAGCTTCTTCGGCTGCTGGCGCAATATTTTTCCCTTCTTCTGGTGGGGGATGCTCTCAGCCATTTTGTTGCTGTTTGGCGCTGTGCTGTTGCTGGTAGGTCTGCTGGTGGTGATCCCGGCGCTCAACTACTCCATCTATGTGGCTTATCGGGATATTTTCCTGGACGAGAGTGCGCAGCCAGAATCGCCGCACTCAGAACCATTCGGATTTGAAGCCTGATCAAGGGATCAGAGTGAAGAAGGGGCCCGCAGCGGCCCCTTCTTCATGGTCGGGTTTGAGGTGTGCTCACTCCTGCCAGATGGGATCCGCCGCCATGCGGGCCAGCAGAAAATCGAGGAAGCTGCGCAACAGTGGCGACATCTGTTTGCGGGTGGCATACACCCCGTAGACCCCGAGGCGCTTGGGTTGCCAGTCGGTCAGCAGGGGCACCAGTTCCCCGCGCTCCAGATAGGGTTGTGCCGAGTAGCGGGGTTGCAGGCTGATCCCGGTACCTTCCAGCGTTGCTTCCAGCAGCAGGTTGGAGATATTGGCGCTCAGGTTACCGCTGACCGGCACTGACTCGGGACCGTCCGGTCCATTGAACTCCCACAGGCTCTTGCCGAAGTAGGTGTAGGTGAGGCAGTTGTGCAGCGCCAAATCCTGCACCTTGTGTGGCATCGGATGACGGGCCAGATAGGCCGGGCTGGCACAGACTACCGAGTGGCAGGTGCCGAGACGGCGTGCCACCAGATTGGGGTCGAGGTCGTTGGTGATGCGCACCGCCAGATCGATCCGCTCCTCCACCAGATTAACGGTTCTGTCGAGCAGCAGAATATCGATGGCCGTTCCCGGGTATTGCGCCAGATAGTCGTTGGCAGCTCCGACCAGCAAGGCTTCTGACAGGGAGTAGCTGCTGGTGATCCGCAGTTGTCCCTTGGGGGCGTCATCGCCCTTCACGGCGATCTGCTCCATCTCTTCGCCGAGTGCCAGCATGGCGCAGGCCCGGTTCAGCGCCTCCTCTCCCGGCCCTGTCAGACTCAGACGACGGGTAGTACGGTGCAGCAGGCGGGCGCCCATCCAGCTCTCCAGCTCGGCCAGATAGCGCGACACCATGGCGCGTGACATATCCAGTTTCTCTCCGGCGCCGCTCAGGCTCCCTTGTTCGACTACGCTGACAAAGACCCGCAATGCGGTCAGTCGATCCATGTATGGCTCTCTATATGTTCGATATGTGCAACAGTGATGCGCTTTTTATGCTGTATTTGCACCTTAAGTGATCCAATACACTGTGTCCATCAAATGAACCCCCGAATACTTAATGAGGAATAGATGATGAACAACACCCTGATCCGCAACCTGACTCTGGCTACCACCCTGTTGAGTGGCGCCGTACTGGCCGCCCCCCTGAGCGTGACCGTCTACAACCCTGGCGAGAAGGCGATCTTCCCGGTCTCCTCCTCACTGGTGACCGGTGACAAAGAGGCCATCCTGATCGATGCCCAGTTTGACGTGCAGAATGGCCAGGCGCTGGTCGACATGATCAAGAAGAGTGGCAAGAAGCTGACCACTGTCTATATCAGTGCCGGTGATCCCGACTTCTACTTCGGTCTTGAGCCGGTCATGGCGGCGTTCCCGGATGTCAAAGTGCTGGCCGACCAGCATGTGGTTGACCATATCAACCAGACCAAGGATGCCAAGCTGAGCTACTGGAGCCCGATCCTCGGCAAGGGGGCACCGAAGAGCCTGACCGTGCCGCAAGTGATGACCGCAAGCCACCTGACGCTGGATGGCGAGAAGATTGAAATCAAAGAGATGAATACCCCGAATGCCTACCTCTGGGCCCCTTCCATCAAGACTGCTTTTGGTGGTGTGCCGGTTTACCACGGGGTGCATGTCTGGATGGCGGACAGCCAGACTAAGGCGGCTCGCAGCAACTGGGTCAAGGCGCTGGATAACCTGCTGGCCCTGAAACCCGAGCGCGTGGTACCGGGCCACTTCCTGGGCACGGCTCCCAAAGGCACTGCCGCTGTGACCTTTACCCGTGACTATGTAGAGCGTTTCGAACAGGAGCTGGCCAAGGCGAAAAACTCCGGTGAGCTGATTGAGGCTCTGAAGAAAGCCTATCCGGCACTGCCGGTTGACGATGGTCTGGCCATCGGTGCCAAGGTCAATACCGGCGAGATGAAGTGGTAAGCCACTGAGCCTGCTTTCCCTGTGTTTTTTACCGGGCCTAAGGGCCCGGTTTTTTATCCGAGATTGAAGTGAGAATGAAGATGAGCGAACAACAAACCACCCTCCATTATGTCTATGACCCGCTCTGTGGCTGGTGCTACGGTGCCGCCCCCCTGTTGCAGGCGGCAGCCACCATGGCCGGACTCAAGATCGAGCTGCATGCGGGCGGTCTCTGGATGGGTAGTCGCCGTCAGCCGATGGGCGAGGCATTGCGTGATTATGTGCGCCCCCATGATCAGCGGATCGAAGCGCTGACCGGCCAGCATTTTGGCGAGCGCTACTTTAACGAACTGCTGCTGCGGGAAGGGTGTCTGCTGGACTCCGAGCCGCCGATCCGTGCGGTTTTGGCCGTCACTGCGTTGGGGGGCGATGGGCTGGTCATGTTGCACCGGATCCAGCAATCCCACTATCGGGACGGGATCTGGATTGGTGAGCCAGCGTTTCTCGCCACGCTGGCGGCAGAGCAGGGGATTGCAGCCGAGGCATTCCAGCAAGCTTATCTGCAGGCCCCCTTGCTGCAACATCTGGCAGATAGCCAGGGCTGGATGAAACGGCTGGGCGGTCAGGGTTATCCTACTTTGGGTATAGCGCGAGGGGGAAAACTCGAAAGGATAGAGGTCAACCAGTATCTGGGGGAGCCGGAGTTGCTGATCCCACGACTGTTGCGTGCAATAGAGTAAACCGTTAATAGTCTGCGGTAGTTAAAGTGCCCCTCTCAGCGTGTCGATAGCGATATATGGTGTTTATGCAAACTACAAAAGCACAGCTCTACGGCTATGCTCAATTACAAAAACATGAACCCATAGCTCCTATCAAAACCGACATTAAACGATGACACGCAGTTAAGGATGAATCTATGCTCCAGAATATGTCCATAGGCCAGAAGTTGAGTACTGGCTTTGCAGTGCTGGCACTGTGCGTATGCCTGCTTGCCGGGTATGGCGTCTCACGACTGTCGTATCTCAATCAACAAAACACTGTATTGGCAGAGAATCTTATCCCTTCTGTTCGCTATGCAAGTCAGATGCATATCGCACTGCTTGATGCTCGGCGTTTCCAATTATCTATGGTGATTGCGATGGCCCACAACGACAGCGCGGATATTGAACGAACTCAACAAGGTGTGATGGAGGCCAAGATCCGGTTCGATAAAGCTGCGGCTGACTATGGTGGCTTGAATTTTAATGCGGCTGATGAAGAGCAAACTTTTAACGCGTTGAGAACTGCAGGGGATGCCTATTTTGCAGCCCATGATCCGTTATATCAGGCAGTAAAACAGGGTAGCGACAAGATAAGAGATATTCTGCAAGGGAATATCAGAACCACGCTGGAACAAGCCACAAAGTTAACCGTGGATTTACGAGAGATTAATGAACGCATTGGCAAGGAGTTGGATGCTCAAGGGGAGGAGGCATACACCAGCTCCAAATTCCTCAGTATCTTGACTGGCACCGCGACCCTTATCTTTGTGATGTTGATTGCATGGTATTTGAGTCAACAAATCAAAAGACCCGTTAATCGTTTACTCGAAGTTGTTGGTAGTGTCGCCGCTGGTGACTTGACCCATGGTTTGGAGTTGAAGGCGTTCAATCAGGATGAATTAGGACAACTGGCGAAAGGGTTTGCGCAGATGCAAGAAAATTTGCGCAAACTGGTTGGGGAGGTATCCGGTTCTGTTGTACAGATGAGCTCTGCGGTAGAAGAGATCAGTGCCGTAGCAAGGCAGTCGGCAGACAATATGAACTCCCAGCAACATGAGCTGAATCAGCTGGCAACGGCGATGAACGAGATGCAGGCTACGGTGCAGGAGGTCTCTCGCAACACCAGCGATGCGGCCAGTGCTGCCACCTCGGCCAGTGAGACGGCCGAACTTGGTGCGCAAACGGTGAATGACTCCATTCAACGTATTGAACGGGTCGCCGGTGCCATTGAGAGTACTGCGGTGGTGATCCGCCAACTGGGCGATGACAGCCGCAATATCGGCATGGTGCTGGAGGTGATCCGCGGTATTGCCGAACAGACCAACCTGCTGGCATTGAATGCGGCGATTGAAGCGGCCCGTGCCGGTGAGCAAGGACGGGGGTTTGCTGTGGTGGCGGATGAGGTGCGTACTCTGGCCAAGCGCACTCAGGACTCCACCTCCCAGATCAATACCATCATTGCCGAGTTGCAGCAGCGTGCCGAACAGGCGGGCAGTACCATGCAACAGAGTCAGGAGCTGATGAACACCACGGTTGCTACCGCGCGGGAAGCGGGCGAGTCTATCTCCCAGATCAGTGGCTCGGTCAGCAGCATCTCCCACATGAACATCCAGATTGCAACGGCCACGGAAGAGCAGGGCGCGGTGAGCGAGGAGCTCAACCGTAACGTGGTCAATATCAGTCATGCTTCCGAAGAGGTGGCCGCCGGTGCCACCCAGATGGCTCAGGCGTGCAACGAGCTGAACCATCTGGCTACCCAGTTGCAAGATATGGTGCGCCGTTTCAGGGTGTAATCCCTCGGCGAGTCAAACAGCCCGATTACCGCAAGGTGATCGGGCTTTTCTGTTTTGGAGGGGCAGCCAGAGAGGCTCACTGCAAGTGGATGACTTGTCCCGCCGGACGATATTGTGCATGCTGATGGCCCATTTTCCAGGCAGGACTCTTGCTGTATGAATCTTCGCGATCTCGAATATCTGGTGGCGCTGGATGAGGAAAAACATTTTCGCAAAGCTGCTGAACGCTGCTTTGTCAGTCAACCCACCCTGAGCGGCCAGCTGCGCAAGCTGGAAGATGAACTCGGGGTCATTCTGATCGAACGTACCTCGCGCAAGGTGCTGTTTACTCCGGCTGGCGATGCCATGGCCCATCAGGCGCGTCGGGTGCTCAAGGAGGTGCGCGAGCTCAAGAGCATCGGTCAGCACTTCTCCGAACCGATGTCAGGGGAGATCCATATCGGTTTTATTCCGACCGTGGGCCCCTACCTGTTGCCCCGCATTATCCAGACCCTGCGTGAGCGTTTTCCCCAGCTGGAGTTCTACCTCTACGAGGAGCAGACCCAAACCCTGCTCAAACGGCTGGAAGAGGGGGAGCTGGATTGTGTCATTCTGGCCGAGATGCCGGGGATGGAGGGGTTTGGTTCAATCCAGCTCTACCACGAGCCGATGTGGCTGGCGGTGCCTTGCCATCACCCCGAAGCACAGGCCAGACAGGTACCGCTTGGCAATCTCAAGGGCAAGAAATTGCTGATGCTGGCTGATGGCCACTGTTTGCGGGATCAGGCGATGGGATTCTGTTTCGCTGGCGGGATAGGTGAGGATCAACGCTTCAAGGGGACCAGTCTCGAGACGCTGCGTAACATGGTGGCCGCCGGTAGTGGCATGACTTTGGTGCCAAAGTTGGCCGTACCTGCCGATCATGATGAGGGAGGGGTGAGCTATCGACCTGTGGTTGACCCTGTGCCGGGGCGTACCATCTCGCTGCTCTATCGCCACTACTCGGTGCGTCGCCCCTGTTTCAACGAGCTGGCCGCCTCGATCGCCACGCTGATGACCAAGCAGTTGGCCCAATAAAAAAACCGGCAGCCAAGGCTGCCGGTTTTGCTTCTGCCGCGAGAGCAGCTTAGAAGATATCGTCGGTTGAGACAGGCCCTTCTACATCGGGGTTGTCACCACCGTAGACCTGATTGCCATCCGAGCTCGGTGCTGCGTAGCGGGTCGGCTCGGTCCCTTCCTTGAAGTATTCGTCGGTTCCGCCACTGGTTGCCAGCAGGCCGGTTTCGCTATCAATCTTCACCGTCATGATCCCCTCGGGAACCGGCATCTTGTGCTCAGGCAGCTTTTTGAGGGCGACTTTCATGAAGTCGATCCAGATAGGCTGCGCGGCGCCACCGCCAAACTCGGCACGGCCAAGGCCACGCTGGTGGTTGTCAAAACCGATCCAGGAAGTAGCAACGATCTCCGGGGTGTAGCCGGAGAACCAGGCATCCCGCGATTCGTTGGTGGTACCGGTTTTACCGGAGATGTCGTGACGTTTCAGGTCGCGGGCTGCACGCCAGCCGGTACCACGCCAGCCGTTGCCACCCCAGATGGCTGTGCTCAGGGTGTCGGTGATCAGGAATGCGCTCTGGGCACTGATGGTATGAGGTGCGATGGTTGGCGCGAGAGGGGTCTGTGTGCCATCTTGTGCGGCTCCAACAACAGTTGTCTGCGGCAGTGTGCTCTGCTCGGGTGCTGCCTGCTGTTCGCAGGTGGTGCAAGCAATAGCAGGGTTGGCCTGATAGAGGGTGTTCTCCAGACTGTCGGTCACTTTGTCGATGAAGTATGGGGTCACCAGGAAGCCACCGTTGGCCAGAACCGAGTAACCACGCACTACCTCGAGGGGGGTGAATTCGGCAGCACCCAGCGCCAGCGACTCATGGGGAGAGATGAAGTCGCGGGGGAAGCCAAAGCGGGTTAAACCGTCGATATAGGTATCCAGACCGATGGCGCGCATCAGTCGAACCGACATCACATTCTTGGACTTGGCCAGTCCCAGACGCAGCGGAGTGGGACCATCATAAACGGCCGGGGAGTTCTTGGGCTGCCACATGGGCCCTTTTGACGGATCCCACTGGTTGATCGGCGCATCGTTGATGAGCGACGCCAGGGTATAGCCATGCTCCAGCGCGGTCGCATAGAGGAAAGGCTTGATATTGGAACCGATCTGGCGACGCGCCTGATCGACCCGGTTGAATTTGGAGAGTTCGAAGCTGAAACCACCGACCAGTGCTTCCAGTGCCCCATTTTTCGGGTTCATGGCAACCAGCGCGGCGTTGACGTCCGGGATTTGGGCCAGCAGCAACTCTTCGCCCTCTTCCCGCACCCAGATCTGGGCGCCGACTTTCAGCACATCGCGCGCCGATTTCGGGGCATAGCTCTGACGGTCGTCGGTAATAAAGGAGCGAGCCCATTTGATGCCATTCCAGCCGAGCTCTGCTTCCTTGCCATTCTTCAGTACCAGCGTGGCGCTGCGATCACCAAGCTTGGTCACGACTGCCGCCATCAGCGGGTCGTAAGTGGGCTGTTTGCCAAGGTGAGCGACGATCTGCTCGTAATCCCAGGCTGTCTCGCCAGCCTTCCACAACTGAGCCGTCGGGCCGCGATAGCCGTGGCGCATATCATAGGCAAAAACGCCATCCAGTAGCGCCTGTCTGGCTGCCCGTTGACGTTCGGCAGAGACGGTAGTGTAGACGTGCAGGCCCATGGTGTAGGCATCTTCACCGAACTGCTCGACCATCTTCTGGCGCACCATTTCCCCCAGATAGGGGGCGTGCAGGGTCACTTCGGCGCCGTGAAAACGGGCCTTGATCGGCATCTTGGACGCTTCGTCAAACTGGGCCTGGGTGATCTTGCCAGTTTCCAGCATCCGGCCCAGCACCACGTTGCGGCGCGCAAAGGCGCGCTCGGGGGAGCGGATGGGGTTGAGCATGGAGGGAGCTTTCGGCAGACCGGCAATGATGGCGATCTCGTCCAGTCCCAGATCCTTGACCTCTTTACCAAAGTAAACCTGTGCCGCAGCACCAATCCCGAAGGAGCGATAACCGAGGGGGATCTTGTTGAGGTAGAGTTCGAGGATCTCATCTTTTGAGAGATTCTGCTCGATCCGCCAGGCCAGGAAGACCTCCTTGATCTTGCGGATGATGGTCTTCTCATTGCTCAGGAAGAAGTTGCGGGCAACCTGCTGGGTGATGGTACTGGCACCCTGACGGGCATGGCCGGAAACAGCCCAGACAGATGCGGCTCGAATGATACCTATCGGGTCAATGCCCGGGTGCTCATAGAAACGTGCATCTTCGGTCGCCAGTACGGCATCGATCATGGGTTGCGGAATTTCGTCCAGACGCAGCGGAATGCGACGAATTTCGCCATATTGGGCGATCAACTCTCCATCCCGGCTGTAAACCCGCATCGGGGTTGCCAGCTTGACGTCACGCAGTGCGGTGACATCGGGCAGTTGGGGTTTGATATAGAAGTAGATACCGATGAGGCTGGCAACACCCAGCACTGCACCCAGCATCATGACAATAAACAGGCGAACGAGCCATTTCAGCATGGAAGAACTACCAATCGTCTTAAAATTAGCCAACGGGCGCAGAGTATAGCCCTTTTGCCATCGGGAATTCGAGGTTTTCCTGTGGCGAGCCACCCACCTCAAAAGGATGCGAGAGGTTAGCACTACGGGGAGCAATAACCAAGGAGGGCCACTTGCCATGAAGAAAGCGAGATGGGTCACTTTTCGGCATAAACTTTATGACATTGATAGTTAGAGCATTTAGGATGAGTGAAGCACTCCTCTGATCGGGTGTCCTACACTCTGTTCAGGAATAAAACCAAATAACGCATGGATGTGTATATGTTTGGGCTTTTTAACAAGGGATCCCTCCTCCCTCTGGTGGGCATTGATTTTGGCAGCCAGACCATCAAGGCCGTTACCCTCAGTGGCCGACCCGGCAAGCTTCATCTCGAATCTGTCGCCGATATTGCCACCCCGAAAGGGACGCTGGTTGACTATCAATTGCAGGATATCGAGCGCGTCAGCCAATCTCTCAAGACCCTCAAGCGTCTTATTCCAACTCACAGCGACTATGCCGCCACTGCGGTGACCGGTTCCAACGTGATTACCAAGGTGATCCAGATTGATGCCCGCCTCAGCGACAAGGAGCTGGAGAATCAGGTGCAGCTGGAGGCCGAGCAGATCATTCCCTTCCCTCTCGATGAAGTGAGTCTCGATTTTGAGGTGCTGAGCACCAACAACAGTGAAGATCGTCAAGATGTGCTGCTGAGCGCAGCCCGCACCGAGAGTGTCAACGGTCGGGTCAGCGCCCTTGCCGAAGCCGGTATTGCCGTCAAAGTGGTGGATGTGGGCGCCCATGCGCTGGGCCGTGCCGTGGTGGCCTGTCTGCCCGAATTGCAGGAGAGTGAACGGCCGATCGGGGTGATAGATATCGGTGCCAGTGCCATGACCTTTGCGGCGCTGGTCAAGGGAGAGGTGATCTACTCCCGCTTGCAAAACTTCGGCGGCGATCAGTACAGCCAGGCGCTCTCCTCCTTTTATGGCATGACGCTGGATGAGGCTGAGCAGGCTAAAACCAAAGGGACCTTGCCTGTTGACCATGAGCTGGATGTGCTGATGCCCCACATCAACTCGCTGTTGCAGCAAGTGCGGCGCAATATCCAGCTGTTTTGCAGTTCATCCGGTTATCGCGACATCGCAAAACTGGTGCTGACGGGGGGAGGCAGTCTGCTACCCGGTTTGTTGGTACAGGTAAAAGAAGAGGTCAATTGCGAGGTGTTGCACCCGGATCTGTTCGCCCTGTTTGGCAAGCCGAAAGGGGAGGCCGAGCTGGTACATGGTGCTAAATATATGACGGCATTCGGGTTGGCTCTGAGGAGTTTCACACCATGTCAAATATAAACCTTCTGCCCTGGCGTGAAGCCCGTGCCCAGCGCCAAAAGAAACAGTTTGGGGCTTTGCTTGGGATTTTTGTGCTGGCCACGGTCGCGCTGGGATTTTTTGCCAACTGGCTGGTTGATCGCCAGATCGTCGCCCAGCAGCAGCGCAACCAGAGGCTGGTTCAGGAGATGACTATTCTGGATGCCCAACTGGGGGAGATCCGTCTGCTCAAAGAGCGTCGCAAGGAACTGATCGATCGGATGCAGCTCATCGAGCAGTTGCAGATGCGACGCAATGTGCCCGTCCGCCTCTTCAATCAGCTGCCTTCACTGGTGCCCAACGGGGTTTACCTCAACACCCTCTCGATGCAGAACAATATTATTGATGTTAATGGCAAGACCGAAGCCTATGGCCGGGTGGCCAGCATGATGCGGCGGATTGATGGTTCCGGTTGGTTGGGTCAGGCAAAGATAAGCACTATTTTTGCGGCTGATGTTGCGCCAGTGTCATTGAGCCAGTTTTCCATGATGTTCCTGATCGCCAACAATGCTGCGGCTGCAGGGAATGTGGCCAAGGAGCAACAATGAATCTTCAGCAACTCAACGAGCTGGATATCAATGACATAGCAAGCTGGCCAAAATGGGCAAAAGGGGTCTTCATCTTTTTCTGCTGCGTGTTGACCGGTGGCGCCATCTACTACTACGTGATTGCCAACTCACTGACCAGTTTGACTCAGGAAGCGGGGAAAGAGACCGAACTGAAAGCCCAGTTTGAAAGCAAGGCGATGCTGGCTGCCAACCTGGGGGCATACAAGGCGCAAATGGTTCAGCTTGAGCAACTGGTCGATACCCAGCTCAAGCAGTTGCCCAATACCCATGAGGTCGCCGGTCTGCTGGACGATATCAGCTTTATTGCTACCGACAACGGCTTGAAATTGAACCGGATCAACTGGGAATCCGAGGTAAAGCACGAGTTTTCAACCGAGCTACCAATGCGTATCGAAGTCGTGGGCACTTACCATGAAATTGGCAAGTTTACCGCTGACATGGCCGCTTTGCCCCGTATCGTCATCCTTGACTCCTTCACTCTGGGTCAGAGCAAGGATGAAGGGGAGCTGATTTCGATGTCGATGCTGGCCAAGACCTACAAGTACAACGGTAAAACAGTGGAGCCGAAACAATGAGACGCATCTGCTGGTTATTGCCTGCCCTCTTGCTGGCGGCCTGTGGTGGTCAGGAGGACATGGATAGCTATGTCGCCCAGACCAAAGCAAGGCCACCCATACCTATCGAGCCCTTGCCCGAGCTGAAGCCTTTTGCCCCTATGCACTACCAGCAACGCGAGTTGCGCAGCCCCTTCATGGTTCCCCAGCCTGAGGCGACGGTCGGAAGTACAAGTACTGCCAAGGCCCAGCCGGATTGTGCACAGACCCTGATGGATCGTGAGAAAGAGGTGCTGGAAAATTATTCGCTGGCCAGTCTGTCGATGCATGGTTCTTTGGGCAAGGCAGGCCAGTTGTGGGCCTTGATCAGCACCCCGGATGGCAAATCGATGCGGGTCGGACTCAACCAGTATATGGGGCTTGATCAGGGCCGGGTCATCAAGATCACTGACACTGCCGTGGATTTGCTGGAAACCATTCCGGACGGGAAGGGGTGCTGGGTAACAAGAGAAACCCAGTTGGCAATGGCCAATGTGCAAGAAAAACAATAATCAGGGACGAACAGCAATGAGAACAACAATAGAGAGTGTATCCAAAGTGGCTTTGCTGTTTTGCGCCAGCGCCCTCAGTCAGGCGTGGGCAGTGGCAACCCTGCAGGAGATCAAGGTCAATCCGCTGCTTGCCGATCAATTGCTGGTGGAGCTCAGTTTCAGTGAGCCGGTCACGGGCTTTACAGATCGTCTCTCTTACCAACCCAATCAGCTGTTGTTGCATGTTCCCGGTGCGGTAGGGGCGCTGAAAGTGAACCCGCTGCCGATCCAGCGCCTAGGGGTTGATAATATCAAGGTTGAGGGTAAGGGCGCAGGTCTGGATATCAAGATCGCACTCGATCAGCTTGCTCCCTATCAGGTGCAGCAACAGGGGAACAAATTACTGGTGTCATTGGGCGAGGGTGCCTCTTCCGGGCTCATCAATGGTGAGAGCGCGCTGATTGCACCCGCAACCTCGGCGACTCCTGTGCCAGCGCCCTCTGCGATGGTGGCCACACCCTCTCCTTCGGCACTGCTCAACCCTCAGGTCGTCGCCCGGTCGATGCCTGTTGCACCCGTGACAACGCCGGTAGCCACACAGCCTGCCAGCAAGCCGGTGCTTAACAACTATCAGAGCAGTGGGGGCGGCGCCTATTTCAACTCGGTTACCGGTGTGGATTTTCGTCGTGGCAAAGATGGCCAGGGGGAGTTTCTGGTCACGCTGGATAACAGCTCGGCCGCCGTCGATGTGAGCAGCCGCGGCCAGACCGTACTGGCCAAGTTTCATGGTACTCGGGTGCCGGATGGTTTGCTTAATCTGATCAATGTGCAGGATTTTGCAACGCCGGTCTCTCAGGTTGAAGTCTCCCGGCAGGGCAGTGATACCCTGTTTGAATTGTCGATCAATGGTCAGTTTGATTACCGTTACGATCAGGCAGACAAGCTCTTCATTATCGAGGTGAAAAAGCGGACGACGGCCACGGCATCCAAGCAGTATCAGGGAAAGCCCATCTCATTGAACTTTCAGGATATTCCAGTCCGTACCGTATTGCAGCTTATTGCCGATTTCAACAACCTTAACTTGGTAACCACAGATTCGGTATCAGGCAATATTACCCTGCGTCTGGATGGGGTGCCGTGGGAGCAGGCGCTCGACATTATTTTGAAGGTGCGGGGTCTGGATAAGCGGTTGGATAACAACATCTTGCTGGTAGCGCCTGCAGAAGAGATCGCAACACGCGAGAAGCAACAGCTGGAGAGCCGAAATCAGGTTGCCGATTTGGCTCCGCTCTATACCGAATATCTGCAGATAAACTATGCCAAGGCCTCGGAAGTGGCTGCCCTGCTCTCTTCCGAAAGTACCAAGTTGCTGTCACCCCGTGGTGCGGTCAGCGTGGACGAGCGAACCAACGTGCTGGTGGTCAAGGATACCGCCGATGTCATCAGCAGCATCAAACGGATGCTCGATATTCTCGATATTCCGGTCAAGCAGGTGGTTATCGAGGCGCGGATGGTGACCATTGATGACGGTTTTGATGAAGCGCTCGGGGTGCGGTGGGGGGTGACCAAGAATGATGGTCATGGCAACAGTACGTCCGGCTCCATCGAGGGGAATGATGGCTCTGGTAACAACAATGGTGGTTCGACAATTACCAGACCGACAGCAGACGATCGGTTGAACGTCAATCTGCCGGTGACCAATGCGGCCGGTACTTTGGCCTTCCAGGTTGCCCGTTTGGCTGATGGCACCTTGCTGGATCTCGAGTTGTCGGCGCTGGAAAAAGAGAGCAAAGCCGAGATTATCGCCAGTCCGCGCGTGACCACGGCGAACCAGAAACCGGCGCTGATCGAGCAGGGTACCGAGATCCCCTATGTGGAGTCCTCTTCCAGTGGTGCTACCTCGGTTACCTTCAAGAAGGCGGTATTGAGCCTGAAGGTTACCCCGCAGATCACCCCTGACAATCGGGTGATTCTCGACCTGACCGTGACCCAGGATACCAAGGGTGAAACGGTACCGACCGGTACCGGTGATGCGGTTTCCATCAACGCCCAGTCCATCACCACTCAGGTGCTGGTGAACAATGGCGAGACCTTGGTGTTGGGCGGCATTTATCAGCAGACCATCAAGAGCGATGTGACCAAGGTGCCGCTGCTGGGTGATATTCCCGGATTGGGGGCCCTGTTCCGCAAGACCACCAGCGAGAACAAAAAGCGGGAGTTGCTGATTTTCGTGACGCCCAAGATAGTCACCGACGCCTTCTGAATGCTTTACATGTGAGGGTAAAACACATATAACCTTACGCCCCAATGAGGCTGGGGCGTAAGGGCTGCGGTTGCCAGTCCCGATATCTATTGAGATAATCCCCCTCCTGATCCATCGCAAGATAAGGTTCATAGGTACCCCGATCCAGTATTCATCGGGGTCGTACAGTTTGTAATTACTAACGAAAAGACATGGCTGAGAAACGCAATATTTTCCTGATAGGTCCCATGGGTGCGGGCAAGAGCACCATAGGTAGACATCTGGCAGAACAACTGCATATGGAGTTTTTCGACTCAGATCATGAGATTGAGCGCCGCAGTGGTGCTGATATCGGCTGGGTGTTCGATGTTGAAGGCGAAGAAGGTTTCCGGATTCGCGAAGAGAAGGTGATCGGCGAATTGTCAGAGCAGCAGGGTATCGTGCTGGCGACGGGTGGCGGTGCCATCAAGAGTCGCGAAACCCGCAACAAGTTGTCTGCTCGCGGCATCGTGGTCTACCTCGAAACCACTATCGAAAAGCAGCTGGCGCGCACACAGCGAGACAAACGCCGCCCTCTGCTACAGACCGAAGAACCGGCACGCGAAGTGCTGGAACGTCTGGCACAAGAGCGCAATGCCCTGTATGAAGAGGTTGCCGACTTTGTTGTGCACACCGATGACCAGAGCGCAAAAATCGTTGCCAATCAAATTGTAAAGCTGATCGGTATGTAATCTAGAGGACGTCCATGGAACGGTTGAAGGTCGAACTGGGTGAACGCAGCTATCCCATCGAGATAGCTGCCGGGTTGTTGCAGCGCCCCGAGGCGCTGGTATCGACCATCAAGGGCAAGCGGGTGATGATAGTGACCAACACGGTCGTTGCTCCGCTTTATCTTGAACGGGTAACCGCTCTGCTGTCGGGTTTTCAGGTTGAACACCTGATCCTGCCTGACGGCGAGGCGTACAAGAACCTGGCGACCTTTGAGCAGATCATGTCTGCTCTGCTTGAAACCAACCATGGGCGCGATACGACACTGATCGCTCTGGGGGGCGGCGTGATCGGGGATGTGGTGGGCTTTGCGGCAGCAAGCTATCAACGTGGCATTCCTTTTATCCAGATCCCGACCACTCTGCTCTCCCAGGTTGACTCCTCTGTTGGCGGTAAAACCGCTGTCAACCACCCCCTCGGAAAGAACATGATTGGGGCTTTTTATCAGCCCAAACAAGTTGTTATCGATACCGAATGTCTGAGTACCTTGCCAGCCCGCGAATTTGCCGCAGGGATGGCCGAGGTGATCAAGTACGGCATCATTTGGGATGCTGATTTCTTCAGCTGGCTGGAGCAGAACATGGTGCGTCTGCAACAGCTGGAACCTGCCGCGCTGGCCTACGCCATCAAACGTTGCTGCGAGATCAAAGCCGATGTGGTCGGTCAGGATGAGACCGAGCACGGCGTCCGTGCGCTGCTCAATCTGGGCCACACCTTTGGTCATGCCATCGAGGCCGAGCAGGGGTATGGCAACTGGCTGCATGGTGAAGCAGTATCCGCCGGCACCATGCTGGCAGCCTGGACTGCGCAGGCCCGTGGCGATATGAGCGAAGCGGACGTTGCGCGAGTGCGCGCTCTGCTGCTGGCCGCTAATTTGCCCATTCATGCGCCTGCCGAGATGGATTTCGCCGCCTTTATTCGCCATATGCGCCGTGACAAGAAGGTGCTGGAAGGCAAGCTGCGTCTGGTGTTGCCGGTTGGCATCGGCCATGCGCAGGTGGTGGGGGATGTGTCCGATGCCGAGTTGCTGGCGGTGATCGAGTCTGGTCGTGACGAATAAACTGCTAAAACTTCCTTCCCAGCGGCAGCTGGTTGACCGGCTGCTGCATCTGATTGAATTCAATCACCCTTTCATTTTTCTCTCCGGTAAACCCGGTTGTGGTCGCGGTACCCTGTGCGAATCCCTGCTCGGCGTGTTGCCGGAAAAAGTGCGGGTGGTAAGCCTGATTGGTACGTCTGCCATGAAGATGGTGGATGTGCGCCAGCTGTTGCTGCCACAGGTGGTGGCACGCCCGCTGTTTAATCCACAGGATGCGCTAGCGGAGAGCTTCTTTCGCATGCTGGAGGGGAGCAAGCCAGCCACCCTGTTGCTGCTGATAGAGCGGGCCGACCAGTTGCCAGCCGAATTGCTGGGAGAGTTGTGGGCGATCATCCGTCATAACGATACTCTGGCGGCGCCCCATCAGCTGGCCATTATCGTCTCGGGCAGTGACGTCTGGTGTCGTACGCAACGGCCGCAGCTCAAAGGGCGTGCCATGCCAGCCCTTGAGCTGGAAGTGCCGCCACTGAGCCCGCCCGAGCAGCGCATCTTCTTGTATGAAAAAGCCAAAGAGCTCAAGATCCCGGCGACCCTCTTGCCCAAGCCGCAAGTGGAGGAGATCCTGAAAACGGCGAACGGACATCCGTCCACCATCATGCAGTTACTGGAGGATATCATGACCGACAGAAGGCCCAAGAAGCGTCAGGCGGAGTTGCCTGTCAAGAAGATTGCCACCGCTATCGCGCTGGTCGCTGGCGGCCTGCTGGCGCTGAGCTACCTGCTGCCTGCGCTGTTTGACAATGAAAGCAAACCGGCACTGCAGGATCTTTCGCAGAACACGGCATTGCCGATCCCGGTAGCGGGAGGCGATCCCCTCACCGCTGGCGGTTCGAATACCGATGCCGCTGCACAAGGCGCGCAAAACAGCGATGCAGCCAGCAATCCAAACGGGGTTGTGAAAGATTGGCAGCCGGAGGCGAAAGTGCTGCCCAAATCGGTGGAGAGCGAAACCGTGACCACCGAATCAACCAATTATGAAGGGCGTCGGGTAGTGATCTCTGACGAGGTCGTGCAAAAGCTGATGACCGAACCCAAGGTGAGCGGCGCACTGCCTACTGACGTGGTGGACGAGCTGACCGGCAAGAACCCGAGTGGCACAGCCCCCAGTGGTGCAGTCGCAACCACGGCGCCAGCCAGTACCGCCAAGGCACTGAATCCGGCGACAACCACAACGCCTGCGGCCACCACCAAAACCGCCAGCAACGAGCCGGTTGCCGCGCCTGCACCCAAGGTGGCCCTGACACCGGTCGCCACCTTGAACAAGAAGCCGCGTAACCACTACAGCGTTCAGCTGATGGGGGCGAGCAACACCAAGGCGGTGGATCAGTTTGTCGCCGAGCATGGTCTGGCGGGCAAGGTATGGGTCTATCAGACCAAATTCCGTGGTAGCCCCTGGTATGTGGTGCTGCAAGGGGATTATGCCGGTCTGACCCAGGCCAAGAGTGCCATTCGCAAGCTTCCGCCAGCCTTGCTGAAAGGCCAGCCCTGGCCCAAGTCGTTTGCACAGGTACAAAAAGAGCTGAAGCAATAGCCTTGATACCGGATAAGGGGGTAGAATCGTCCCCCTTTTTGGGTCTTGCCTTCTTACACACCGGATTTCCATGAAAAAAACACGCGCTTTTTTAAAATGGGCCGGGGGAAAATACTCCCTGGTTGAAGAGATTGCCGAGCGCCTGCCGGCCGGGCGTGTGTTGCTGGAGCCCTTCGTCGGGGCCGGGTCTGTGTTTCTCAACACCGACTACGACGCGTATGTGCTCAACGACATCAATCCGGATCTGATCTGCCTGTACAACCACCTCAAGCTGACGCCGGACAGTTTCATTGCCGAGGCGCGCAAGCTGTTTGTGGCAGAGCACAACCACAAGGCGGCCTATTATCGGCTGCGTACCCAGTTCAATCAGACCGAGACCACCTTCGAGCGGGCACTCTTGTTCCTGTTTCTCAACCGTCACGGTTTCAACGGACTGTGCCGCTACAACAAGAAGGGCGGCTTCAACGTGCCGTTCGGTTCCTACAAGAAACCCTATTTCCCGGAAAAAGAGCTGTGGACCTTTGCCGAAAAGGCACAGAAGGCGACCTTTATCTGCGAGAGCTACGCCGATGCCATTAAGCGTGCCGAAGAGGATTGGGTTATCTACTGTGATCCACCCTATGCGCCGCTCTCCACTACGGCGAGCTTCACCACCTATGCCTCCGGTGGGTTTACCCTGGATGATCAGGCGATCCTGGCGCGACTGGCCCGTCACACAGCCGCTCATAAAGGGGTGCCGGTGCTGATCAGTAACCACGATATCGAGCTGACTCGTGAGCTTTATCGCGGTGCCCGCCTCGACGAGATCTTGGTCAAGCGCACCATCAGCCGCAACGGCGGCACCCGCAACAAGGTGGCCGAATTGCTGGCACTCTATCCGCCCGGAATCGAACCTGAGCAGGGCTACTATCCCAGCGACAGTGAACTGCTGCCACTGGCGTAACAGACCATGCGGCGCCCAGGGCGCCGTTTTTTATGGGCGAGTCCGCGCCCGTGCCGATGTCCTATAACCCGGGTGGCTGGGGGAGGGGAGGCGATTGCCCCATTTACCCCGCATTCGAGTCGTTTTCGCCCGCCTTTTACGTTAAAATTGCGCCGCTTTTTCTCCCTGGCTGCCAATGGATGATGCTGATGAAAGACTTTCTGATTGCCCCCTCGATCCTCTCTGCCGATTTTGCCCGTCTGGGTGACGATGTAGCCAAGGTACTGGCTGCCGGTGCCGACGTGGTTCACTTCGACGTGATGGACAACCACTATGTCCCCAACCTGACCATTGGCCCCATGGTCTGTCAGGCGCTGCGTGACTACGGTATCGAGGCCCCCATCGACGTGCACCTGATGGTCAAGCCGGTGGATCGCATCATTCCCGATTTTGCCAAGGCGGGTGCTTCCCTCATCACCTTCCATCCGGAAGCGTCCGATCACGTTGATCGCTCTTTGGGCCTCATCAAGGAGATGGGCTGCCAGGCGGGTCTGGTGCTGAATCCTGCTACCTCGCTCTCCTGCCTCGAGTATGTGATGGACAAGCTGGACGTGATCCTGCTGATGTCGGTCAACCCGGGCTTCGGTGGCCAGAGTTTCATCCCCGGCACCCTCGACAAGCTGCGTCAGGTGCGTCGTCTGATCGACGAGAGTGGCCGCGATATCCGTCTCGAGATCGATGGTGGGGTGAAGGTCGACAACATTCGCGAGATCGCCGAAGCGGGCGCCGACATGTTTGTCGCCGGCTCTGCCATTTTCAGCCAGCCTGACTACAAGGCGGTGATCGACAAGATGCGTGCGGAGCTGGCTCATGTCACACGCTGAGCGCGAATTTGATTTGGTGCTGTTCGATCTGGATGGCACCCTGATTGACAGCGCCGCCCAGCTGGCGCTGGCGGTCAATCTGACTCTGGCTGATCTGGGTCTGGAACAAGCTGATGAAGCGGTTATCCGTACCTGGGTCGGCAATGGTGCCGACAAGCTGATCCAGCGGGCGCTCGCCTATCGCGAGGCCGATCCCGAGCTGTTTGCCAAGGCCAGACCGATCTTTTTCCAGCACTACAACGCCTGCCTGCTGCAAGGGCTGGCGATGTATGACGGGGTGGCCCAGAGTCTGCGTCGCTTGCAAAGCCTGGGCTACAAGCAGGCAATCGTCACCAACAAGCCGAGCGACTTCGTGGCCCCTATCCTCGATGCCCTTGGCATCAGCGATTGCTTCGCGCTCTGGCTCGGCGGCAACTGCGTACCGGTCAAGAAGCCGAGTCCGGAGCCCTTGCTGCACGCCTGCCAGGAGCTGGGAGTGAGTCCGGCTCGTACCCTGATGGTGGGTGACTCCGAAAATGATGTGCTGGCTGCCAAGGCTGCCGGCATGAAGGTGGTGGGTCTTACATACGGCTACAACTATGGCCGCCCCATCGCCGACTCCCATCCAGACTGGGTATTCGAGCAGTTTGCCCAGCTCGATGCACTTTTGGTCTAATAGCGCAGCTGGGCTGGCTGAATAACAAGGATTAATACTCTCATGACTAAACCAATCGTATTGAGCGGAGCGCAACCCTCCGGTCAACTGACCATCGGCAACTACATGGGGGCCCTGCGTCAGTGGGTCAACATGCAGGATGAGTTCGACTGCCTCTACTGCATAGTCGACCTGCACGCCATCACCACTCGTCAGGACCCGGCTGCCCTGCGCAAGGCTTGTCTGGATGCGGCCGCCCTCTATCTGGCGGTCGGTATCGATCCCAAGAAGAGCACCGTCTTCATCCAGTCTCACGTGCCGCAGCACGCCGAGCTGGGCTGGATCCTCAACTGCTATACCCAGATGGGTGAGCTGTCGCGCATGACCCAGTTCAAGGACAAGTCCGCCCGTTTCGAGAACAACGTCAACGTCGGCCTGTTCGGTTATCCGGTGCTGATGGCCGCTGATATTCTGCTCTATCAGGCCAATCAGGTCCCGGTCGGCAACGACCAGAAGCAGCATCTGGAGCTGACCCGCGACATCTGCACCCGTTTCAACAACCTCTATGGTGAGGTGTTCACCATGCCGGAGCCCTTCATTCCGACTGAAGGGGCGCGGGTGATGAGCCTGCAGGATCCGACCAAGAAAATGTCCAAGTCGGATGACAACGAAGCCAACTTCATCGGCCTGCTGGAAGATCCCAAGCAGATCGTCAAGAAGATCAAGCGTGCGGTGACCGACTCCGACGAGCCGGCGGTGGTGCGTTTCGACCCGGAAAACAAACCGGGTGTCTCCAACCTGCTGACCCTGATGTCCGGTGTGACGGGTCGCTCCATCCCCGAGCTGGAGCAGCACTTCGAAGGCAAGATGTACGGTCACCTCAAGACCGAAACCGCCGAAGCCGTGGTTGCGCTGCTGGAACCAATCCAGGCCCGTTTCCACGAGTTGCGTCAGGATGAGGCCCATCTGATCGCGATTCTGGCAGAAGGCGCACAAAAGGCGCGCGAAAGAGCTGAAAAAACCCTGACCAGCGTATATGATGTAGTCGGCTTCGTTCCTCGAGCCTGACATACTGGGAAGGTGTAGTAGAAGAGAGCTGGGTATTTGCCTGGCTTTCTTTATTTTCTGCCCGGCTATTTTGTTTAATTTCTTTATTTCAACCTGGGTAATATCCCCAAGAGAAAGCATGCCTGTTCAACCAACTATTTCTGCTGAAGAGCTGAGTGACAAAGGTCACTGGCTACGTAAATTTCGCAAGGCGAAAAACCTCAATACCCTGCAGTTGATGGTCTCCAATGCCATCGACAAGCACCATAAAACCCCTGCCGTTGCTGCCGCCATCTATCTGGCCGAGTGTCAGCGTGAACGGGAAATGGAACAGGGTCGTTATCTCGATCGTTAATTCTCTGCTGTTGGTTATCTCATGCTGTTGTTGATCGATAACTACGACTCTTTTACCTGGAACCTGGTGCAATATTTCGGCGCCCTGGGACAAGAGGTTGTGGTCAAGCGCAATGATGAACTGACGCTTGATGCCATAGCGCAGCTCTCCCCCCGTTTTCTGGTGATCTCTCCCGGTCCCTGTACGCCCAATGAGGCGGGGATCTCTCTCGATGCCATCAGCCACTTCGCTGGCAAGCTGCCCATTCTCGGCGTCTGTCTCGGTCATCAGTCGCTGGCGCAGGCCTTCGGCGCCCGCGTAGTGCGTGCCCGTCAGGTAATGCACGGCAAAACCTCGCTTATCCGCCATCGCAATGAGGGGGTGTTCAAGGGGCTCAATAACCCGCTGCGGGTGACCCGTTACCACTCGCTGGTGGTGGAGCGTGACACGCTGCCCGACTGCTTCGACATCACCGCCTGGAGCGAGCATGCCGATGGCTCGTTTGACGAGATCATGGGGCTGCGCCACAAGACGCTCCCTGTCGAGGGTGTTCAGTTCCATCCGGAGAGCATTTTGAGCGAGCAGGGCCATCAGCTGCTGGCCAACTTTCTGGCGCGTTCATAAAAAGTTGTGATCGCCTTCTCAAGTTCGAGAGAAGGCAAAAAAAATTTCCCTGACACTTTATTCACCCCCTCTCCTGCCCAAATTATCTCTTGCCAAGCCCCCCTGAGTCGTTATGCAATGCGGTTGCCTAAAATCTCAAGAGCAATCGAACATTGTTCCTTATAGGCCGTCTTGTTACAGACTTTTTACTTTATTTCTGTGATAATCCCGTCACGTTTACACGGATTTAACTTTTGGGCGGTGGATTATTCTGTCGCTGAATCGAAGGAGAGCTATATGTCAGAGTTGTTGGCAGTGACACGTGAAGTGTTTGATGAAGTGATGGTTCCCAACTATGCGCCCGCCAAGATCATCCCGGTGCGTGGTGAAGGGTCACGTGTCTGGGATCAGGAAGGGCGCGAGTATGTCGACTTCGCCGGTGGCATCGCCGTCAACGGTTTGGGTCACTGTCATCCCAAGCTGGTCGAGGCCCTGAAAACCCAGGGCGAGAAGCTGTGGCACCTCTCCAACGTCATGACCAACGAGCCGGCCCTGCGTCTGGCCAAGAAGCTGGTCGCCGCCACCTTCGCCGACAAGGTCTACTTCTGCAACTCCGGCGCCGAAGCGAACGAAGCCGCTCTCAAGCTGGCTCGCCGCTACGCCATCGAGAAGTTTGGCGAGCAGAAGACCCAGATCATCGCCTTCAATCAGGGTTTCCACGGTCGTACCTTCTTTACCGTCAGCGTCGGTGGCCAGGCAGCCTACTCCGATGGCTTCGGTCCCAAGCCCGGTGACATTACCCATGTTCCCTACAACGATCTGGCGGCGCTGGCCGAAGTGATCTCCGACAACACCTGCGCCGTGGTGATGGAGCCGCTGCAAGGGGAGGGGGGCATCATTCGTCCTACCGACGAGTTTGCCAAAGGGGTACGCGAGCTGTGTGACAAACACAATGCCCTGCTGGTGTATGACGAAGTGCAGTCCGGCGTCGGCCGGACCGGTGATCTCTATGCCTATATGGGTCTGGGCGTCACGCCGGACATCCTCACCAGCGCCAAGGCTCTAGGGGGCGGTTTCCCCATCGGCGCCATGCTGACCACCAACGAAATCGCTTCTTACCTGAAAGTGGGCACTCACGGCTCTACCTACGGCGGCAACCCGCTGGCCTGTGCGGTGGCCGAGGCGGTGATCGACGTGATCAATACTCCGGAGGTGCTGGCTGGCATCAGGCAACGCGAACAGCTGTTCCGCGAGGGGCTCGAGGCAATCAACGCCAAATACCACTGCTTTAGCGAGATCCGCGGCAAGGGTCTGCTGCTGGGCGCGGCCCTGAGCGATGCCTACAAGGGGCGTTCCCGCGACTTCCTGCTGGCCTCCATCGATCAGGGGCTGATGGCACTGGTGGCTGGTACCAACGTGGTTCGTTTTGCCCCTTCACTGGTGATCCCGGAAGCGGATATCAAGGAAGGGTTGGCCCGCTTCGAGAAGGCGGTTGCCCAGGTGGTTAACGCCTGATTCCAAATTGAGGTGGGGAGCTCTCCCGGCAGGAGCCGGGACCCCACCTGTCGTCAATGAAAGGGAGTTGTCATTTATGTTGGTTATCCGTCCCATCGAGCAAAAAGATTTTGCCGGGCTCAAGACCTGCGCCATCGAGTCCGGCACCGGCATGACCTCGTTGCCCGTCAACGATGAGCTGCTGCAGCGCAAGATTGACGCCTCTACCCAGACTTTTTCCGACAAGCCCGCCGGCAAGGGGGACTGCCTCTACTTCTTCGTGGCCGAGGATCTGGAGACCGGCGAGATGGTGGGCACCTGTGCCATCGATGCCGCGGTTGGCCTCTCCCAGCCGTTTTACAACTACCACATCGGCAAGGTGGTGCACTCTTCTCCCAAGCTCGGCATCTACAACGTCGTTGAAACCCTGACCCTCTCCAACGACTACACCGGCAACTCCGAGCTCTGCACCCTGTTCTTGCGCGAATGTGCCCGCGAGGGGCTCAACGGCCGCCTGCTCTCCAAGCACCGCTTTCTGTTTATGGCCGAGCACCCCGAGCTGTTTGACGAGACCGTCTTCGCCGAGATGCGCGGTGTTTCCGACGCCAACGGTCACAGCCCCTTCTACGAGTGGCTGCAAACCCACTTCTTCTCGATGGATTTTCCTACCGTCGACTATCTCACCGGCATCGGCAAGAAGCGTTTTATCGCCGAATTGATGCCCAAGTACCCCATCTACGTCAATTTGCTGAGCAAAGAGGCGCGGGCCGTCATTGGCCAGACCCACGAGAAGACCCGTCCCGCCATCAAGATGCTGCAGGACGAGGGCTTCGTGAACCGTGGCTACGTCGATATTTTCGATGCAGGCCCCACTGTCGAGTGTGACGTGAAGAATATCCGCAGCGTGCGCCGCAGCAAGAAACTGCGGGTGCTGGTGGGCGAGCCCATCGGTGGCAAGACCCACCTTATCTGCAACAGCCGTTTCGAGCATTACCGCGCCTGCTACGGCAATATCCGGGTCGATCTCGACAAGCACGAAGCCATCATTCCGCCCAAGATGGCGGCGGCACTCAAGGTGCAGGATGGCGACATGGTGCGGGTGGTCGACCTCGACTGAGACAAACAGGACAAGCAAACCGATTATCAGACAGGCAGCCGAGGCTGCCTGCCAGCGACAGGGAGTGAATGGATGAGCCAGTTAGTGCAATTTTTCTATTGTCAGTGGCATCAACCGCCAGCTGAATTCTCGGGTATATGCATTAAAAGAGTGGCCAAGTCAGGGAGTAAAATATAATGAGCCAGTTTGTACAACTGATCGACGGTCAGTGGCTTGCCGGTGAAGGCAAGCCGTTCGAGTCAACCGATCCGGCCAAGAACGAGGTGATCTGGCAGGGGGTTGCCGCCAGTGCGGCGCAGGTGGATGACGCCGTCAAGGCCGCCCGTGCCGCCTTCTACCACTGGGCGGACATGAGCCTTGAGGATCGCCTGACCATAGTGCGTCGTTATGCCGACCTGCTCGGCGAGCAGAAAGAGGCGCTGGCCCTGACTATCGCCCGCGAAACAGGCAAACCGCTGTGGGAGACCCGTACCGAAGTAGCCGCCATGCAGGGCAAGATTGCCATCTCCATCCGGGCGCACGACGAGCGTACCGGCACCGTTGAAAATGCCATGCCGGGCGCCAAGGCGTTTGTCCGTCACAAGCCCCACGGTGTGGTGGCGGTGTTCGGCCCCTACAACTTCCCGGGCCATCTGCCCAACGGCCATATCGTCCCGGCGCTGATTGCGGGTAACGCCGTGGTGTTCAAACCCTCCGAGCTGACCCCCATGGTGGCCGAGGCCATGGTCAAGGTGTGGCAGCAGGCCGGATTGCCCAAGGGGGTGCTCAATCTGGTGCAAGGGGAGGTCGAGACCGGCAAGGCGCTGGCTGGCAACCCCGATATCGACGGCCTCTTCTTCACCGGCTCCTCCCGCACCGGCCATTTCCTTCATCAGCAGTTTGCCGGTCAGCCGGGCAAAATTCTGGCCCTCGAGATGGGCGGCAACAACCCGCTGATCGTGAAAGATGTGAGCGACATCGACGGCGCCGTGCATGCCATCATCCAGTCGGCGTTCATCACTTCCGGTCAGCGCTGCACCTGCTCCCGCCGTCTGTTTGTCGAGCGCGGCGAGCGGGGCGATGCCCTGGTCAAGCGACTGGTCGAGGTAGTCAGCCAGATCAAGGTCGGCCTCTATGACGCCGCCGAACAGCCGTTCATGGGCTCGATGATAAGCGAGAAGGCTGCGATTGGCATGGTCGAAGCGCAAGCCAACCTGCAGCGCCTCGGTGGCGAGAGCCTGCTTACCCTCAAGCACCTGGAAGCGGGCACCGGCTTTGTCTCCCCGGGCATTATCGACGTGACCTCAGTGAGCGAGCTGCCGGACGAAGAGTACTTCGGCCCGCTGCTGCAACTCATTCGCTATGACGATTTCGATGCCGCCATCGATCAGGGCAATGCTACCCGTTATGGTCTCTCGGCCGGTCTGCTGGGTGACAAGGAGGCGGACTGGAATCACTTCTTCAAGCGGATCCGCGCCGGTATCGTCAACTGGAACAAACCCATCACCGGCGCCTCCAGTGCCGCGCCGTTTGGTGGCATCGGCGCCTCCGGCAACCACAGAGCGAGCGCCTACTACGCTGCTGACTACTGTGCGTATCCGGTTGCCTCTGTCGAAGACAGCAAAGCCGCTATGCCGGATCAACTGTCGCCCGGCCTGCGCTTCTGATAATGACACGGGGCATCCAGCGGTGCCCCCATCTGTACCCGCAATCAAAGGAAAGAGAGATGCAAAAGGATATCGACACCCTGTTTAGCCATCTGTGGGACAACTACATCAAGGTGACCCCGAGCGCCCTCAAGGTGCACACCCTGCTGGGTGGCGGCGAGCCCATCGTCAACGATCACGTGGCGTTTCGTACCTACAACCTGCCCAAGCTGGGGCTGGAGAAGCTGGCGGCCCACTTTCTGGCGCTCGGTTACGAGCAGAAGGGCGAGTACGTTTTCAAGGCCAAGAAGCTCTACGCCAAGCACTTCGAGCATCAGGATCCGGACGCTCCCAAGGTGTTTATCAGCGAGCTGAAGGTGGAAGAGCTCTCTTCGGCTGCCCAGGCTATCATCCACAAGCTGGCCGATCAGGTGCCCGATCATCTGACCGATACCCCGGCATTTCTCTACACCGGCGCCCCCTGGCAGGTCTCCTATGCCGATTATCAGATTCTGCTGGCGGAGAGCGAGTATGCAGCCTGGATGGCAGCTTGGGGCTATCGTGCCAACCACTTCACGGTCAATATCAACAAGTTGAAGGATTTCGACACCATCCATCAGGTCAATGCTGCGCTCAAGACGGCGGGTTTCGTGCTCAACAGCGTGGGTGGCGAGGTGAAAGGGGACCCGCAGGTGATGCTGGAGCAATCCTCCACCATGGCCGACAAAGCCGAGGTGCCGTTCAGCGATGGGGTGCGTACCATCCCGAGCTGCTTCTACGAGTTTGCCCTGCGCTATCCGCAGGCCGATGGCGTGCTCTATCCGGGCTTTGTCGAGGCCTCGGCGGACAAGATCTTCGAATCGACGAATGCCATGTAACGGGAGCCACCCTGTTTCAGTCACAACGCCTCCTTTGTGGAGGCGTTTTGTTTGGCGCAGAGTGACGGTATCGGGTGTTGTCTGAGGCTGCGTGGGGGGGGATTTGGACGGCGCCCAACCGGTAATGGTTTGTTGATAAAAATGTGAAATAGATCACTTGAGACGACACAGATTGACGCTGGCGACGGAGCAAAAAGGAGTAGAATGGCGCTTTATTTTTGTGGGGCCAATCGATGCCTAACTATCACTTTTTCAAGCAGGGTCAGGCGCTTACCTATCTAGATGCCAATGCACCCAGCTATAGCGATGAGCGTCGTCAACTGGTCGAACAGGGATTTGCCGCCATCGCCGCCCCCACCTTTGCAGATACTCCGGCCGAAGCTCTTGAGCTGCTTCGCACTCATCAGGCACTACAGGATGAGGCCAACGCCAACGCCCTTTGTCTGACGGTTGCCACTATTCCGGCGGCGATCGCAACTCTGTCCGGGCACTGACGCTACTGCCATGCTCACGTGAATAAAAAATGGTGCCACTGTGATGGCACCATCTTATCGGTTTGCCTGCTTGCCCCTGAGCCATTTAGCGCTGGTGCAGGTCACCTTCGATAACCAGCACGGTATCCATCCCTGCCGCCTTGCCAGCCTCAAGCCCGATCCGGGTATCTTCAAACACCAGACAGTTGGCCGGATTAGCGCCGAGCAGCTCGGCCACCCGCAAAAAGGTGTCGGGATGCGGCTTGTGGTTGGTGACATCATCGGCGCTCACCACCACCGAGATATAGGCATCGAGTCCGGTGCTTTTGAGGATGGAGTCCGCCTGATTGCGCGGTGAGCCGGTGCCAATCCCCATCTTCACCTTGCCGTGATAGTGCCTGACCAGCTCCCACATCTTGGGAAAGACGCTGACCTTGTCGATATGTTCCATATAGAGGGCAATCTTGCGACGCGTAAAAGCCTCGACATCCACCGTCAGCCCCTGCTGCTCGGCCAGCATGGCGATGATCTTGCGGGTGGGAATGCCGCCGTACTGATAGAGCTGATCCCGCTCGAAGGGGATGCCGAACTCGGCGCAGGTGAGCTCCCACGCATCCAGATGGAGGGGCATGGAATCTACCAAAGTGCCATCCATATCGAAAATCAGGGCATCGTAGTGATCAAACCCGTACTGCTCACGCTCGCTCATGGGGGCTCCTCGAATCAAATAGAGCAGGCTAGCAGAAACGGTCGGCACTTTGTGGGATCGGCTTCATGGTTGGGCAGATTGTGGCCGCCGTTTTTTCTATCTCTTGCTGATTTGTGAGACAATAATCCGTTCATTGCCGGATACTTTGGCATATCAGATCTGCGAGTCCGCTTATGACCTCGAAAATATCCCCCAAAACCATTTTCTCCAGTGTGGCGCTGGTGATCGCGCTCGGTTCACTGGAAAAGAGCATCGTCACCACCCCGCTGCCCATGATTGGCGCCGAGCTGCATGCCGGTGCCGCCCTCACCTGGGTGGTCACCGCCTACCTGCTGGCGGCTACCGCCGTGCTGCCTCTCTATGGCAAGCTGAGCGATCTGTTTGGCCGGGTGCGGATGCTCAATATCGGCATCGGCCTGTTTCTGGCGGGCTCGGTGGCCTGCGCGCTCTCCCTGGATCTGCCGACCCTGTTGGCTGCGCGGGTGCTGCAAGGGCTGGGGGGTGGCGGTCTGATTGCCCTCGCGTTTACCGTGATTGCCGACACCATTCCGCCGCGGGAGGTGGGCAAGTATCAGGGCTACATCTCGGCGGTCTATGCGGTCTCCAGCATCGCCGGCCCCTTGCTCGGCGGCTATTTCACCGAGCAACTCAGCTGGCGCTGGATCTTCTGGATCAATCTGCCGCTCGGGGCTCTGGCGGTCTTTCTTATCAACCGCAACCTCAAGCAGCTCAACGTGCGTCGCCACAGTCGCTTCGACTGGAAGGGGGCGGGTCTGCTGATTACCGTCACTACGCTCACCCTGTTGCTGCTCTCGCCGGAGGCGGCGCTGCCTGCCATCTGGCTCTCGGCGGCGCTGGGCGTTGCGCTGCTGCTGCTCATTCTGATTGAGCGGCGCGCCCACGATCCCATTCTGCCTGCCCATCTGGCCCGGTTGCCCGGCTATCTGGTGAGCGTGCTGCTGGTGATGCTCTCCCAGCTGCTGATGTTTGCCGTGCTGGTCTATCTGCCGTTGCAGATGCAGTGGCAGAAGGGGATGAGCGCCAGCGAGAGCGGCGCCATCATGGTGATCTTCATGATTTGCATCACTGCCGGCGCCTTTGTCGGCGGCAAGCTGATTGGCCGTACCGGTCACTACAAGAGCTTTGTTGCGGTGGGCTTTGGCCTCGCGGCGGTGGCGCTGTGGCAGATCCACTTCGATGCCTGGGTCAAGCTGGCCCTCGGGTTTGCCGGTATTGGTCTGGGTCTGGTGCTGCCCGCCCTCTCGGTGGTGGTACAGAATGCCCTGCCACGGGAAGATCGCGGCATCGGCATGTCGCTGTTCAACTTCGGGCGGGAGCTTGGCGGTGCCGTCGGCGTGGCTATCTGCTCCATGCTATTCCACTTGCGCCTGCCAGCTGGCAGCGGTGGCGATCTGAGCCGGCTTGCGCCCGATCTGCTGGCCCGAGGCTTCAGCGCAACCTATATCGGCATGGCACTGATCGCCACGCTGGCGCTACTCATCACACTGCTCGCTCTTAAACGCCACGAGCTGGCCTCCATCAGCGCCTGATTTGGCCTGCGCCGATATTGGCTCACCATAGCTAGCATCAGGGCTCCCCGCGGGGAGCCCTGATTGTTATTTGGCGAATAGCGTGGCTGTTGCCATCAAGCCATGCGCGGGTTACTCCTGCGCCGGACTCTCCTTGCCTGCCAGCTGGCTCAGCCAGGCGAAGCGGCGATTGGCCTCCTGCTCCGCCTCTTCATAGAGCTGGCTGGCCACCTCCGGCAGCTGGCGTTCCAGCCGCTGGAAGCGGGGCTCATGGCGCAAGGTCTCGGCCAGCGAGGCATTGGGGGCCCGCGAGTCGAGCGCCAGCGGCAGTTTGCCCTCGTCAGCGCGGCGCGGATCGAAGCGGTAGAGGGGCCAGAAGCCGGTGGCGGTCAGCTGCTTCATCTGTTCGTGGCTCTCGGCCATGTCGTAGCCATGCTCCTCGCAGGGGCTGTAGGCGATGATGAGCGACGGCCCCGGATAGGCTTCAGCCTCCTGAATCGCCTTCACAGTCTGGTTCATCTGGGCGCCGAGGGAGATCTGCGCCACATAGACGTGACCATACATCATCACGCTGGCCCCGAGATCCTTGCGTGCCTTGCGCTTGCCCTGCTCGCCAAACTTGGTAATGGCACCGAGTGGCGTCGCCTTCGACTGTTGGCCGCCGGTGTTGGAGTAGCACTGGGTATCGAGCACCAGCACATTGATGTTCTCCCCCAGACTCAGCACATGGTCGAGCCCGCCAAAGCCGATGTCGTAGGCCCAGCCATCGCCGCCGATGAGCCAGACCGATTTTTCCACCAGATAGTCCGCATCGCGGGCCAGCTCTTGGGCTGCCGGGGTCTGGCTCTCCTGCAGCAGCGCTCGCAACTGCTGGATATGGGCCCGCTGCTCGGAAACCGGCAGAGTGGCATCGCCGAGCGCCTCGCGCAGCGCAGCCGGTATGGTGTCGCCCAGGCTCGCCAGCAGACGGCGTACCCGCTCCCTGTGCTGATCGACGGTGAGACGGAAGCCCAGTCCGAACTCGGCGTTGTCTTCAAACAGCGAGTTGGCCCAGGCCGGCCCGCGCCCCTCTGCGTTGGTGGTGTAGGGGGTGGTAGGCAGGTTGCCGCCATAAATCGACGAGCAACCGGTGGCGTTGGCAATCAGCAGCCGATCGCCGTAGAGCTGGGTCAGCAGCTTGATGTAGGGGGTCTCGCCACAGCCGGAGCAGGCGCCCGAGTATTCAAACAGCGGCGAGATGAGCTGGGAGGTGCGGATGTCGATGCGCTCCAGCTGCTCGGCGCTGCGCTCTGGCAGGTCGAGGAAGAAATCGTAGTTGGCCTTCTGCTCGTCGAGGTGATCGAGGCGTGAAGCCATATTGATCGCCTTGCGGTCCGGGTTGCTGCGATCCTTGGCCGGGCACACCTCGACGCAGAGGTTGCAGCCGGTGCAATCCTCCGGCGCCACCTGCAGCACATACTGCTGGCCGCGCATGTCACGGGATTTCACATCCAGCGCATCCAGGGTAGCTGGAGCAGCGGCCAGCGCATCCGGTTCTACCACCTTGGCGCGAATGGCCGAGTGGGGACAGGCGGCGACGCAGTAGTTGCACTGGGTACAGAGCTCCGCTTCCCAGATGGGGATCTCCTTGGCGATGTTGCGCTTCTCCCAGCGGGTGGTGCCGACCGGCCAGGTACCATCCGGCGGGAAGGCGGAGACCGGCAGGCTGTCACCCAGTCCCGCCAGCATGGCGGCGGTGACGGTCTGGACAAACTCGGGGGCCTTGGCGGAAACCACCGGCGGGCGGGGGCTGCTGGCAGGATCCAGCTCGCCAAGTGGCACCCAGGTCAGTGCGGCGCAGGTTGCCTCCAGTGCCATCCAGTTGCGCTCGACCAGTGTCTGCCCCTTGCTGCCATAGCTGGTGGTGATGGCCTGCTTCAGCAGGCTGGTCGCCTCTGCGGGGGGAATGATGGCGCTGAGCTGGAAGAAGGCCATCTGCATCACGGTATTGATGCGGTTGCCGAGCTGGCAATCGCGGGCAATTTTGGCGGCGTTGATGATGTAGAAGCGCGCCTCTTTCTCGCGCAGGGCGTGCTGCACCTCGCTGGGGAGGCGCTGCCAGATCTCCGCTTCGCTGTAGGGGGTGTTGAGCAGGAAGATTCCACCCGCTTTCAAGCGCTCCGCCATCCGGTACTTGTCGACAAACTGCCACTGATGGCAGCCGATAAAGTCGGCCTCTTCCACCAGATAGGCCGATTGCAGCGGCCGCTCGCCCACCCGCAGGTGAGAGACGGTGAGGCCGCCCGCCTTTTTGGAGTCGTAGACGAAATAGCCCTGCGGATAGAGGCCGGTGTGGTTGCCGAGGATCTTGATGCTGTTCTTGGCAGCCGAGACGGTGCCATCGCTGCCAAGGCCGTAGAAGAGCGCCTCCAGCTTGTGTTGCTGGCCGTGAATGAGGCTTTGCGAATCCAGCGCGGGCAGCGGTAGCGAGAGACCTGTGATGTCATCGAAGATGCCGACGGTAAAGCGCGGGCGCGGGTTCTCTTGCGCCAGTTCGGCAAACACCGCCAGCGCGCAGGCGGGGCCGAACTCTTTGGAGGAGAGGCCATAGCGACCGCCGATCACCCGCGGCAGGCTTGCCCGTTCACCCCGGATGACCGCTTCGGCCAGCGCCGTCATCACATCGAGATAGAGGGGCTCGGCCTGTGCGCCCGGCTCCTTGGTGCGATCCAGCACGGCGATGGCGCGGGCACTCTCCGGAATCTCGGCCAGCAGGTGCCCGGCCGAGAAGGGGCGGAACAGCCGCACCTTCACCAGCCCCACCTTCTCCCCTTGGGAAAGCAGGCGCTCGATCACCTCCTCACAGGTGCCGATGGCCGAGCCCATCAGCACCACAATCCGCTCCGCCTGCGGGTGGCCGACATATTCAAACGGCCGGTAGTGGCGGCCGGTCTGCTCGCCAAAAGCCTGCATCGCCTCGTTCACATGGCCATAGGCGGCGTCATACCAGGGGTTGCTCGCCTCCCGGCACTGGAAGTAGGTGTCCGGGTTGGCGGCGGTGCCGCGAATGACCGGTTTGTCGGGGGTGAGCGCCCGGTCGCGATGGGCGCGGATGGCATCTGCGGGCAGCAGGGCGCGCAGGGTGTCGTCAGCGAGCGGCGCTATCTTGGCGATCTCGTGAGAGGTACGAAAGCCGTCGAAGAAGTGGATAAAGGGGAGGCGGCTGTTGAGGCTCGCTATCTGGGAGATCAGGGCAAAGTCCTGCGCCTCCTGCACATTGCTGGCACAGAGCATGGCGCAGCCGGTCTGGCGCACCGCCATCACGTCCGAGTGATCGCCAAAGATCGATAGCGCATGGGTCGCCACGGTGCGTGCCGCCACATGCAGCACGAAGGGGATGAGCTGACCCGCTAGCTTGTAGAGGTTGGGGATCATCAGCAGCAAACCCTGCGACGAGGTAAACGAGGTCGCCAGCGCGCCGGTCTGCAGGGCGCCGTGGACGGCGGCGATGGCCCCCCCTTCCGATTGCATCTCGACAACCCGGGGCACATCCCCCCACAGGTTCTTGCCCCGTTCGCTCGACCAGGCCGACGACTGCTCAGCCATGGCCGAGCTGGGGGTGATGGGGTAGATGGCGATGACTTCGCTGGTGCGGTACGCCACCGAGGCGACTGCGTTATTCCCGTCTGTGGTGATCATCTGTTTTCCACTTTGCTATGCCAGTTTGAAGGCCGATAGTTGCATCGGCAATGGATAGGTCGCTGGCATAGTAAGAGGGGCAATAAGAGCGTATCAAACGAGATAAATAATCAATTAATAAGTCAGTAATAGTGGTTAATTTAATCCCGTTGCGTGGGAGCGTGATTTTCTGCTGGTAGCCAACGTGGGGCGATTGACGGGCCATTGGTATGGCCCGTCAGCACGGGGTTAACCCTGATCCACTTGCAGCCAGATGGCGCACTGATAAGGGGCGAAGAGTGGCAGTGGTTCGCTTGGGTAATTGGCCAGCAGCAACCGCATCTTGTTTGTCACCTTGTCGAAGTGGGGCATCGGCAAGGGGTTCGCCGTGAGATTGGCGAGCAGCAGCAGGGTGCGCCGCTCTCCGCTGGCCGGATCCTGCCAGTGGCGGCGATAGCTGATGCGCTCGGGATCATCCCCATCCAGCAGCTCGAAATTGCCGTGGCGAATGACCGGGTGAGCCTTGCGCAGGGCGATGAGCTGGCGATAGCAGTGAAACGGCGAGTCGGGGCGGGCCAGCTGCTCGTCAGCATTTATCTCGACGTGGTTGGCATTGATGGCAATCCAGGGCGTGGTGGTGCTGAAACCGGCGTGGGGGCCAGCGTCCCACTGCATCGGGGTGCGGGCATTGTCGCGGCTGATGGCATCGAGCCGCCGACTCAGCTCGGCAGGATCCAGCCCTGACTGGCTGGCGCGGTAGTTGATTGCCTCCACATCGCGCAGCTCGTCCGGCTGCCAGTGGCGGTTGGTCATGGCCAGCTCCTCCCCCTGATAGATGAAGGGAGTGCCCTGCATCAGGTGCAACACCATGGCCCACAGCCTGGCGCTGGTTTCACGCCACTCAGGCCTGTCATCGCCAAAGCGGGAGACGGCGCGAGGCAGGTCGTGGTTGCCGAGAAACAGGCTGTTCCAGCCACGGCCGTGCAGCCCTTGCTGGTGGCGGGCCATGGCTCGTTTGAAGGCGAGGGGATCAAAGCGGGATGACCACTTGTCACTGCCGAGCCCCAGATGCTCGAAGTTGAACACCATGCTGAACTCGCTGCCATCCGTGCTGGAGTAGCGTTGCATATGAGCGAGATCGGCCCCCCAGGTCTCCCCCACCGTGATGATCCCCTTGCCGCCGAAGCTGGCAGTATTGAGCTCGCGAATATAGTCGTGCAGGTGCGGGCCGTTGCTCATGGCCAGTCGGTCCCACTCTTTGCTCACCATATCGATCACATCGAAGCGAAACCCCTTGATCCCTTTGCCCAGCCAGAAGTTGATCACCTCTGCCATTTCGGCACGCACCGCCGGGTTGTCCCAGTCCAGATCGGCCTGACTGGGATCGAAGTTGTGCAGGTAGTAGCGATCAAGCGTTGGCACATACTGCCAGCCGCTGCCGCCAAAAATCGAGGTAATGGGGTGAGCATCGACAAAGGCTTGATCGCGAAATACGTAGTACTCCTGATAGCGCGAGTCGCCGGCCAGTGCCTTCATAAACCACTCGTGCTCGGTGGAGGTGTGGTTGGCGACGATATCCATCATGATGCCGATGCCGTGGGCGGCCGCTTCGGCTATCAGCTGCTCCATCTCGGTCAGGGTGCCGAAGGCGGGGTCGATGGCACGGTAGTCCGCCACGTCGTAGCCGTTGTCCCGCTTGGGGGAGCGATAGATGGGGGTGAGCCAGAGCATATCGACCCCCAGGGTGGCCAGATAGTCGAGGCGCTGACGGATACCGTTGATATCGCCCATGCCATCGCCATCGCTGTCCTGAAAACTCATGGGGTAGATCTGGTAGATGACGCAGCTATCGAGGTCGATATCGGGCGTGTGAAGGGAGTGCGTATTCATCAGCTTGGCCGGTTGGGGGAGAAGATTTTCTATCTTACGCAGATGAACGGGTACTCGACAGGGCAGGGGAAACCTTGAAAAGGGTTCCATAGTTGGCTGATTTCCAAAAGTGCGGGAAGGGTCACAAAGGTGCCATCCTGGGCCACGGCTGTGGTCGGGATGACACTGCACTTAGCACTGATACTCTGCAGGAATACAGGTTATTGAGCGGCCTTGGCCTGCTCGCTGCGCTGCTCCTGCTGGCGTTCGGTCTGGGCTTCCAGCTCCTTGCCGAGGAAGTAGTTCAGGAAGGTGCGGATCACCGCGATGATGGCGAGACGGATCAGCTCCTCCTTGCTTGGCGCGACCGTGGTTGCCAGGATGTCGGCGGCGAGCTGGAACTCCAGCGCCAAGATGAGCCAACTGCCGAAACAGAGGCGAATGCGCGGAAAGCCCGGTTCGTGATCCTCCATCCGTGCCGCCAGCCAAAGGGTCTTGCCAAGCCCTATTACAACACAGGCGATGGAGATGATCTCCAGCAGCAGCTGGAACAGCTCGACCCCGTGCATCACCCCCTCTTTCAGGCTCGCTATCTCAAACACTCGGGTCACCTCCCTGATTCAAAAGAGCACACTATTAACATATCGCTCGGCAAAGGCCAAATTGAAGCCACTTAAGGCTTGTGGGTGAAATGAGCTGATGATCTAACGTTGGGCTCCACTTGACCACTTTTTGTATGCACAGCACAATCCTTGCTCTTTCATGTAGTTAAAAGGTGAAGAGGCATTTTCATGACGCAGATGCAGAACCCAGCCATTGGCATTGATCTGGGGACAACCAACAGCGCGATCGCAGTATGGCGTGAGGGCCAGGCTCAACTCATACCCAATGCCCATGGCGAGGATCTGACGCCATCGATTGTCAGCATTGGTGAGGACAACACCCTGCTGGTGGGTCAGGCTGCTGCTACCCGCCTGCTGACGGACCCTGCCAATACAGCGTCTCACTTCAAGCGTTTTCTGGGCAGTGAGCGGCGTTATCGACTGGGCAAGGAGCAGTACACACCGACCGAGCTCTGTGCATTGGTACTGGGGAGCCTGAAGTCGGATGCCGAGGCGTGGCTCGGCCACCCTGTGAGCGAGGTGGTTATCTCGGTGCCAGCCTACTTTGGCGATCAGCAGCGCAAGCAGGTGCGACTGGCGGCCGAGTTGGCTGGGCTTGATGCGGTGCGCCTTATCAACGAGCCGACGGCAGCCGCCATGGCTTACAGCCTGCATGAGCAGTACAGCCGCCGTTTTCTGGTGTTTGATTTGGGCGGGGGGACCTTCGATGTGACCGTGGTGGAGTATCAGGATGGCATCATGGAGGTGCGAGCCTCGGCGGGAGACAATCGGCTCGGTGGCGAGGACTTTACCCAAGATTTGGTCGATGCGGTGCTTAGCAGGCTCAACACCGATCGCGGTGAACTGACGCTCTCCCAACTCGGGCAAGTTTATTTGTCCTGCGAGCGGGCTAAACGTCATCGCAGTGGTAGCGGCCTTGATGTCGAGCTTGGTGCAGAGTGGAACCGGAAATTCAGTTTCTCCGAAAGCGAGCTGACCGAGACCTGGCGCGATACCCTCACCCGGTTACGTAAACCCTTGAGTCAGGCGCTCTCCGATGCGCGCCTGCGTCCCGACGAGGTTGATGAGCTGATCTTTGTCGGTGGAGCGAGCCGCCAGAGCGAGGTACAACAAATGGCGGTGCGTCTGCTTGGTCGCTTTGGCCGCCACGAGCTGGATCCGGATCGGGTGGTCGCCATGGGAGCTGCTATCCAAGCTGCCTGCCGTTTGCGTGACAGTGTGGTTGAAGAACTCATCATGACAGACGTTTGTCCTTTCACGCTGGGCATCGCTGTCAGCCAGGGTGACCAGCACGGCATCTTTAGTCCCATCCTCGAGCGCAATACAGTTGTACCAGCTTCACGAGTGGAGCGTTACCGCAGTGGTCACGAACAACAGAGTGCTGTGTGCATCAGCATCTATCAGGGGGAGCGCTTCTGGGTGCGCGACAACCTGCATGTGGACGATCTCGAGATCCCGTTGCCGACCGGCAAGGGCATTCAGGAAGTGGATGTGCGTTTCAGTTATGACATCAACGGCATGCTGGAGGTGGACGTTACCCTGGTGAATTCGGGTGAGCAGTTCCAGAAGGTAATAGACAGAAGTCCGACTGGCGTGACCGAAGAGGGTAAGCACGAGAGTCGAGAGCGTCTGGCCCGTCTCAAGCAACATCCGCGCGATGCGTTGCCCAATCTGACCCTGAGCGAGCGATTACAGCAACTCTATGAAGAGAGCATCGGTGACGAGCGGCGTCAGATAGAGCAGTGGCTGCTGCAATTTGAACGGGTCCTGGCTGGCCAGGACCCGCAGCTGATCCGCTCATTTCGAGAAGAGATGAACGCTCTGCTCAAGCAGTTGCACTAGT
This sequence comes from Aeromonas sp. R5-4, assembly GCF_040908215.1. NCBI lineage: Bacteria > Pseudomonadati > Pseudomonadota > Gammaproteobacteria > Aeromonadales > Aeromonadaceae > Aeromonas > Aeromonas sp. R5-4. Next base: position 183,161 of record NZ_JBFODG010000033.1, read on the forward strand.
CGAGAATGTCGCTCAGCGACATGCGGCCCTGTTTGTAGAACTCCCTGGGCCAGCCACGGCGCAGTGCGCCCGGCCTTAGCTGACTGCTCATGACTAGGTGGCCGAGCCACAGGGGGACCGCCAGCCAGGCGCTATTGATGTAGAAGGCGATGGCTAGCCAGATCAGACTCCAGACCAGATAGTTTCGACTGGTGCGCGTACGTGTCTGGGCCCGGCAGATATGCCACATCAGATAGAGGTTCATGAACAGCATCGCTGCCATATCCAGACCGAGGGAATAATATTCCACCCAGTTGGATGAGCCGGAGGCGAGGACTTCGCGCAGGGATGGTTCCAGTGGAAAGGCGAAGTAGGGCAGGATGGCGGACAGTATGCTGACGAACATCAGCTGTGAACCGCTTTGTAGCCTGAAACGCTTTTTGGCGTGTGCCCTGTCATGTTCAAGCTGGGCGTTGAGCTTGTCCTCCAGATAGCTCTGAACTAGAGATCGCACCTCCTGCTGGGCTGGCGTGAGGCCATCCTGTTGCTTGTAAAGCGGGTCTAGTTGACGGGCCTGAAAGCCATTTCTGCCAAAATCATGAGCCAGCATGGCCAGGGCATAACAAACGGGATAGACAAACTTGGCTGCCGCTTCGTTTGGGCGGTGTTTCTCAAGTTCTTCCAGCGTGGTGATATTGTCAGGGTCCTGTTGCAGGTAAGCGTAAATCAGTGACTCTTCGGCATAGTAGACTTCCAATGCTAATCCCTGTGCCTGGCGCAGTTTTTCGAGCCGTTCGCGCAGTGGCGTCAAAATATAGCCATAGGACTCGTTGCTTGCCTTGTGGCTGAGCAGCAGGTTCCACAGCACTATGGTGCAGGCCAGATCCGGTTCGTTATCCAGTCGTCGATCGATCAGGGCTGCCAGTGCGGGTAGTTCGTTCAAGCGGGCTCGTTCGAGAAGCGCTTCGTCGCTGACATCAGAGCGTTTAAGGAGTTCGGTTTGGTTGCGCAGTTCCAGCGACAACACGTACTGCTGCGGCCAGCGGGCGCAGGCGTCCATGATGGCAGCTTGGTATAGGGTGGGTTGGGCACAGAGACGCAGGAGGGTGGAGAGCGGTGTGTCCTCCTGACTGGTTGGCAGTGAGCCCACCGACTGGCGAATGGCGTCGAGATGCTGTTTCGGCGTCCAGGGTCTGGCATAGTAGAACTGCGCCCAGCGGAAACAGCCGGGCCAGCTCTCGCCATGCCAGGCATCACCGAGCGCCGTATCGCTGTAGAAGCGTTGATGAGAGAGACGGGCGCCTAGGTGCATCCCCAGCATCATCCGCTCATCCCATCCTTCATTGCTTGCGCGCTGGGCGATTGCTTTGAACCAGGAGTCAGGCAGCAGCGGATAGCGGCGCAGGCAATCGAGCCACTGCTCCGGCGTGGCGCAGGCAATCTGCTCGGCACTGGGGGGCGCGATACTCAGCCAGTCATCGTTGCCATAGCGGGTAAGCAGTGCATCAAGCAGGGGCAGTGCTGGCCGCTCGGCCAGTTTGCGGCGAGCGTGGCGTTGCAGCAAGTGTGCGAGGTACCGCCAGCCACCCTCGGCCTCGGTCAGCTCGGGCTGTGTCAGTGCCGCTTCCAGTGCCTGCCAGGTGCCGTATTCGCTGTGCCACCATAGGCGGGCCAGGGCACCACGTGTGCCGGGTAGCGCGTTCAGCGCCAGGGCGGTGAGCGGCATATTGTCAAACCCCAGCATCTGGTCGTGCAGCCACTCTTCCAGCGGGTCCGGTTGCTGCCAGGGCAGCGTCAGCCACTGGGGTTCCCAATAAGCGCTGCGCGAGGTGGGCCACTTCTGGGCGGTGGCGAATGCCTGCAGCCAGCGGGACAGATCCTGATCGCTGTCTAGATGCCACTGGATAAGGTGATTGGCGAGCAGCGCCTCGTATTCCCGCTCTTCCAGTGCCTCGGCGACCTGCATCACCAGCTGTTCCTTGCCGCAGCGCAGGCTGGCGTCGGAGAGCAGGTGCCAGTCATCTTCACTGAGGTGATCCTGCTCCAGCAGAGCAAGTGTGAGCGCAAGACGGTGGGTGGGATCACCGTCAGTACCGGCGGCATGGAGCGCGCGCAACTGCAACCGGAGCAGGTCAGGGTGGTCACCGACGATGGGGAGGGCTGAGTGATAGATGAGCCCTAATACGCTGTTGCGATCACCAACCTCGAGCGATAGCAGCAGTGGCTGATAGAAGGCCAACACGGCGCGTTGACGGGCATGGTCTAGGGTGGCAAGCCACTCCAGAGGGGCTGCCAGCGGCGCCTGACGCCACCAGTCGAGAAATTCCCCCTTCTTTTGCATGTCGCCGGTAAGACGCAGTAGTGACGCCCAGTCGAGCGCTTGCCAGAGACGCTCGATCACCGGTGCTGGCAACCATTGCCATTGAAAGATGTGTTGCAGCACTTCGTCCGACAGCCGGCTCTGCTGAACCAGCGAAAGTGACTGCAGTGATGTCTGCCACTTATCCCATTCGGTCATTACAAATCGCCGGCTGGCATCGCCAAGCAGTTCAAGCAGAGCGGTCAGTTCAGCGGCGTCGGCCGGACGAACCAGCTCGGTCTGTGGCTCAGAGTCATCACTCATGGCTGGACGCGGCTGGCTGGCCTCTTCATAAGCCTCGCGCAGCAGGCGGAAGCCTTCGGGATCGTCTTCCGGGTGGCAGTCACGCAATTTGATATGATAGGCGCGCTTGATGGCGGCCAGATCGTTGGTCTCTTGAAGACCGAGACGTTGCCAGATATCCATGTTTTATTCCTGCGGATCGCTGTTGAAGAGGTCAATGAGGCTTTGGGGTTGTTCTATGTCGGGTAGGGGGACCTCGTACCAGCTTTGTCCGTGGATTGGGTTCTCCTTATCCCTGAGCGCATCGGCCAGCATGGTCCTCATATCCCTTGCAATCCAGCCGTGTAGCAGAGCCTGGGCGGCTTGATCCGGCTCCCCCTCTTCATGACTGAATTCCCATAGGCAGCGGCCGGCATACCAGGCATGAGTGTACTGTTCCCAAGAGCCATAACGTCGGCGGGCTTGATGGGCTAGGTGGTTGTGGATAAAGCCGAACTCCTCCTCGCTGACCCAGCCAAAGCGAAGTCCCTCCCGGGTGAGGTACGAGGCGCGCCCATAGTCCCATGCCTGCACACCATGGGGGCCGATATAGGGGGCGGTACGAGCCACGAAGTCGAGTGAGGCGCGGTGACGCGGCGAGATTGCGCGCTCTCGCATGGTTTGCCACTGGCTCGGTTGCAGGCAGTGAAAGGCGCCGTATTCCTCGAGCATGAGATGCCCGTGGCAGTCGCCAAAGGCCAGCTGACGAACCTGCCGGTGCAAGTCGAGGCGATTCTCGATGCCCCAATCCTCTGCGAGTGTATCCGGTTCTTCGAGCCCCTCTCGCAGGGAGGTAGGCTTGAGGTATTCCCGCCACTCGGTCTGGAAGGCGATCTGTGGGGAGGTTAAAGTCAGCCACCATCGTTCGTGTGGGGCAAGATTGGTACTATCTAACATGGGGCTCACCAAGGGTGCATTTGAGTCAGCTGGCAACTATAAAGGCGTGCGGAAATGGATGCAATTGATCCTCTGTTACTGGTTACGCAACCAGTCGGAGAGTTGTTCAATGAGCTGACGCGCAGCGGGGCTGACTCCGGCCAGTTGGAAGAAGCCGTGTATAACACCCAGTTGCCGCTGACAGGTAGCCGTGACACCGGCTTGCAGCAGTTTGCGATAGAGGGCTTCCCCTTCATCGCGCAGCGGATCATATTCCGCCGTTACGATATGGGTCGGTGGTAATCCTGACAGGTCGGAATAGTGGAGCGGGCTGGCTTCGGGGTGAGTGACGGGTAGCTCGCCCAGATAGGCGTGAAAACCGCTTAACAGCATGTCGCGGGTGATGAGGTAGTCATCCCCTAGCTGCCGATAGCTGTCACTGTCGCCCGCAGCATCGAGCATCGGATAGATGAGCAGTTGGGCGGCAGGCAAGGGGGCGCCTCGCTCCTTGAGTCGCAAGGTGGTGATCAGGGCTAGGTGGCCGCCAGCACTGTCGCCCGCAAGGGCAATCCTTGCCGGCTCGCCATGCCATTTCTCCACATCGGCCATGATGGCGAGCGTGGCTGCCAGAGCGTCGTCGTGTGCTGCAGGATAGGTATGTTCAGGGGCAAGGCGGGTATGTACCGCAAACACCAGTGCCTCGGCGCGATTGCACAGCATCCGCATCTGGCGGTCATGGGTGTCGAACTCGCCGCTGACAAAACAGCCGCCATGAAAGTAGATCAGGGCCGGACGGCTTGTACTTGAGGTTGGCGCTGGTTGATAGAGGCGAACGGAATAATGGCCGTTTTGCCACTCTTCGACAGCGCCAACCTCTTCCCGTTCACCACCCAATACGGCTGAAGCAAGATAGCCTTCACGCCGCTCCTGCCAGCTCAGGCTGCTCGCCTTGGGGCGGCCTGCGGCAATGAACTCTGCCACCATGGCCGCAATGGCCAGTTCAAGTTGTGTACCCATAACGCACCAACAACTGTATATAAAAACAGTTATTTTGCGCTTTTAGCCAGAGAGCGCAACCGGCGTTAGCTGAGGCAGCTCACAAAATCAGGCTTCAAGCAGCTGGAATTCAATCACATAGAGCGGCGGCAGATCGGGGTAGATATCGCGGATCACCTGTTTGAGCTCGGGGAGGGTCATGTTCTCCTGACGGGCGTGCTCGTCATTCAGTTCATCGAAGGCGACCGCCTTGACCGAGAGCACCTCGATGGTGCCAAAGGGCTGGTGTTCCGGGTTGGTGAACAGCGCCAGACGTTGGCCGGGCTGCCAGTTGGCCTCGCTCTCGTCGCGGATGGTGATGGTCTTGCGGCCCGCCTGAATGTCGGCAACGAAGCGGCTGAAGAAGGTGAATTCGGGATAGGGATGGGCAGACATGGTGACTCCTGACTGGGTGAATCGAAATGGGATGAATGGAAATCAAAGGTCGAGATAGGCGCGCAGCCTGGTCAGATCGGCGATAACGGGGCCGTCGCTGCCGTCGGCAACTATGCCCTGTTCGACCAGCTCCTTGAGGGCGCGGCGGTAAACCCGCTCTGTGGTGCCGAAGCGCGCCGCCTCGTGGGCCCGCTTGCGTGACCCCAGCATGGGGGTGCGCTGGCGTTCTCGCCACAACTCATAGGCGATGTTGTAGGCGATGGGGTGGAGCAGTCGGCTGGTGGTGATCTCCAGCGTATCGAGATAGTCGCTGGCAAGCGCCGCGGCGAAGCAGAGGGTCAGCTCGGGCTCGGTCAGCAGGCGCTGGGCCAGCTTGTCGGCACAGATGACCCGGGCGTCCAGTTCGGTCTCGGCCACCACGTTCCACTGCACCGGGGTGGCGCTGAAGAACTCCATTTCGCCGAAGATCTGGCTGTGACACTCAATCTCGCCGAGCTGGAAGATGCGGCCCGAGTGGACGGCGCTATTGAGGGAGACCCGCCCTGCGCCCACCAGATAGAGTTGCTCGCTCAGCTCTCCCTGGCGCATGATCAATTCGCCCGGCAGGTAGCGGCGCAGAAACAGGGTGCAGGCGTCGAGCGCCGCGGCAAAGCGGGGTTCAAGCTGCTGGAGTTCGGCGTGAAAACGGCCGAGGGGGTAGGGCTGTTGCTGCATGACTTGCCTGTCGCACCGGATGACGAGGGCCATGAGGCTAGCAAGAGTGCGGGCCGGATACCAGCCCGCACGGTAGCGGATGTGCCGCAGTTAACGGTTTGCGCTTTATTGCACCAGAGCGTGGAGGGCGGCGGCGATGGCTTGCTGCTCACCGGCCATCATCGCCTGTTCGGCGCTGGCGTAATCCGCCACCCCTTGTTGCACATCCTGCTCGAACAGCACCACGTTGCAGAGCACGGCGGCGACCCGTACCTTGCGCAGGCGACCCACCGTCAGCAGGGAGGCGGTCTCCATGTCTGCGCCGAGCACGCCACGGGCATGCCAGTAGCGGCACACCTCCTGCTCGTCATCTCGATAGAAGCTGTCGTGGGAGCGTACCAGCCCGTGCCAATGAGGCTGGCTGCTAGTGGCCACATGGTTGAGCAGGGCCGCTTGCAGCCAGATATCGGCGCAGGCGGGGTACTCGGCGGGCAGATAGGCCTGCGAGGCCCCCTCATTGCGTACCGCCCCTTCTACCACGATAAGGTCGCCGAGCCCGATGTCGTGCTGCAAGGCACCGGCGGAGCCGACCCGTATAAGCGATGTGGCACCGGCTTGCACCAGCTCCTCAAGCGCTATGATGGCCGACGCGCCACCGATACCGGTGCTGCAGACCGTGATGGGCAGCCCCTGATAGGATCCGTTGATGAGGCGAAACTCCCGATTTTGTCCCAGCACTTCACACTGTTCAAGCTGGCTGGCGATGCGGTCGACCCGGGCCGGGTCGCCGCACAATATCACCCGCTCGGCAATCTGGTCGGGGCGGCACTGAAGATGGGGTAACAGAGTCATGGCTTACAGACCTTGTGGCTGGCGCTTGGCGGCAATCACCCAGAGGCGGGTGCCGTTGGCGGCGATAAACAGCAGGATCAGGTACTCCAGCGACATGGCGTAGACGCCCTGCGCGGCATAGACACCGATGCTGATGATGTTGATGATGACCCAGAGGATCCAGTTCTCCACGTATTTGCGGGTCATCAGGATCTGGGCGACCACCGAGAGCACCGTCATGCTGGCATCCCAGAACGGGAAGGCATCGGGGGAGGGCTCGGGGGTGGCAAGGTTGGCACCCAACAGGTTGAGCAGGGAGACCGAGGTGCGCGCCAGAGTGGCGAAGACCGGGTCGATATAGCGGGTCAGCAGGGCGATGGCCAGCACGCTCACGGCGGCGGTCACCATCAGTTTGGATTTGCTGAGCCAGCGGATCTGCAGGGTATCCCCCTGATCGTTGGCCGGGCGGGTCCAGGCGTACCAGCCGTAGACGTTGGCGCAGAAGAAGAACAGCTGCAGCATCAAAAGTCCGTAGAGCTGGATCTGGAAGAAGATGATGGCAAACAGGCTGACGTTGATCAGGCCAAACAGGTAGTTGATGGTTTTCTCCTGACTGGCGAACCAGATACAGGCCAGACCAAACAGGGTGCCGATGGCCTCAATCCATGACATGGCATAGCCGCCACCCAGCGGGATGGTCACCAGCGTGTTATTGATGCTGAACAGCTCGAATATGCTCATTTTCTGATCCTTGGGCATGAGGGTTAGTATGCGAGGGCGCCATTCTAAGGGGTGAGGGGGAGGAGGGGCAGGACTTTTGTCCGCCCCGTACTTGGCCCATATCAAAGAAATCGCCGCTGCTGCCCGGTTATTCCAGCAGTGATGAGTTATGGGGCCCCGGCGGGCCGGACTTTATTGATATGTAGCAAGATGATAGCGCCATAGCTGTGGTCTGATAGAGTCCACTCTCCGGGAGGAGAATCACGTGATAAAAGGAGGTTGCATTGAATTCCGAGCTTGTCTGGGTGCTCTGTCTGCTGGCTGGCGCCATCTATCTCTTTATGACCAACAAGATGCGGATGGATGTGGTCGCCCTGTTGATCATTATCCTCTTTGTGCTGAGCGGCACCCTCACCCTGCCGGAGGCGCTGGCGGGCTTTAGCGATCCCAACGTCATTCTGATTGCCGCCCTGTTTGTGGTGGGTGAGGGGCTGGTGCGCACCGGCATCGCCTATCAGGTGGGGGATGCATTGGTGAAGGTGGCGGGCAGCAGCGAGACCAAGCTGCTGGTGTTGCTGATGGTAGCGGTGGCGAGTCTGGGGGCTGTGATGAGCAGCACCGGGGTGGTGGCCATCTTTATCCCGGTGGTGCTGAGTGTGGCGAATCGAATGGGGATCCCGGCCGGTCGCCTGATGATGCCCCTCGGTTTTGCCGGGCTGATCAGCGGCATGATGACGCTGGTGGCTACGCCCCCCAACATGGTGGTCAACAGCGAGCTGATGCGCCACGGCATACATGGTTTCGGGTTCTTCGATTTCACCCCCATGGGCGTGCTGATCCTGGGGCTGGGCATCCTCTACATGCTGCTGGTGCGTGGCTCCTTGGTGGGTGAAGGGGAAGAGGGCAAGGGCAAGCAGACCGGGCGCCGTACCCTGCGCGATCTGATCCGAGACTACCGATTGGCCGGTCGGGCCCGTCGTCTGGCGCTGCGGCCGGACTCCCCGCTGATTGGCCACACCCTGGATGAGCTGCAACTACGCGCCCGTTATGGTGCCCACGTCATCGGGGTGGAGCGCTGGCGCAAGTTCCGCCGGGTGATGGTGCCGGTGTCGGGGATCAGTGAATTCCAGGCCAAGGATGTGCTGCTGATCGACATGTCAGACCCCGAGGTGGATGTGCGGGCGTTTTGCACCGAGGCGCGGCTCGAACCCATGATCCTGCGCGGGGAGTACTTCTCCGATCAGGCGCGGGAGGTAGGGATGGCCGAGGTGTCGCTGATCCCAGAGTCCAAGCTGCTGGGTAAAAGCGTGCGTGAGGTGACCTTCCGCTCCAGCTATGGCCTGAGCGTGGTGGGGCTGCGCCGCGACGGTGAGGCACTGGCAGGCAAGCTGGTGGATGAGCCGCTGCAGATGGGCGACACCCTGCTGGTGGTAGGGAATTGGAGCCACATCAGACAGTTGCAGACCCATAGCCGCGACTTTCTGCTGATGGGGCTGCCCGCCGAAGTGGACGAGATGGCCCCCGCCCGCAGCCAGGCCATTCATGCCCTCTTCTGTCTTGGAGTGATGATCCTGCTGATGGTGACCGATCCGGTGCCCAACGTGATTGCCGCGCTGATCGCCTGCCTGCTGATGGGCAAGTTTCGCTGCATCGATATGGAGAGTGCCTACAAGTCGATCCACTGGCCGACCCTGATCCTCATCGTCGGCATGCTCCCCTTCGCGCTGGCGCTGCAAAAAACCGGCGGGGTGGATCTGATCGTCGGTGGCCTGATCAATGCGGTGGGGGAGATGGGGCCGCGGGTCATGCTGGCCAGCCTGTTTGCCCTCTGCGCGGTGATCGGGCTCTTTATCTCCAACACCGCGACAGCTGTGCTGATGGCGCCCATTGCACTGGGCACGGCCCAGCAGATGGGTGTCTCGCCCTATCCGTTTGCCATGACTATTGCCATCGCCGCCTCGGCTGCCTTTATGACGCCGGTCTCGTCACCGGTGAATACTCTGGTGCTGGGGCCGGGCAACTACAAGTTTGCCGATTTTATCCGTATCGGGGTGCCATTCACCCTGCTGGTGATGGCGGTCAGCGTGGTAGCTATCCCCTGGTTCTTCCCGTTCTGATAACCGGGATGATGAATGTGTGCACCAGCGGCCTGCGGGCCGCTTTTTTATGGCCGGGAGACAAGAGTGGCAAGGCGTGCTCGGAATCAGTGAAGAGTGCTATAGAAGGGAATTAACGTGGAGATGGGTTAATAGAGGTGCGAGATAAAAACTGGGGAGAGGCAAATTTCAGATACAAAAAAACCAGCGTGAGCTGGTCTGTTTGGTACTGCTATTAATGGTGCGGAAGGAGAGACTCGAACTCTCACGCCTAGGGCGCCAGAACCTAAATCTGGTGCGTCTACCAATTTCGCCACTTCCGCAATATTAATGGTGGCTATGACGGGATTCGAACCTGTGACCCCCGCATTATGAGTGCGATGCTCTAACCAACTGAGCTACATAGCCGTTTGTTATCGACCACTGATGTGGAAGAGAACAGAAAAATGGCTGGGGTACTAGGATTCGAACCTAGGGATGGCGAGATCAAAACCCGCTGCCTTACCGCTTGGCGATACCCCAACAGAAATAATGGTGGCTATGACGGGATTCGAACCTGTGACCCCCGCATTATGAGTGCGATGCTCTAACCAACTGAGCTACATAGCCGTTTGTTATCGACCACTGATGTGGAAGAGAACATAAAAATGGCTGGGGTACTAGGATTCGAACCTAGGGATGGCGAGATCAAAACCCGCTGCCTTACCGCTTGGCGATACCCCAACAGTGATGCATGACAGAAACTATCAAACATCTTTCAAAAATGGCTGGGGTACTAGGATTCGAACCTAGGGATGGCGAGATCAAAACCCGCTGCCTTACCGCTTGGCGATACCCCAACAGCGTTCCTCAACAGTCGCGAGACTGGCAAAGAACTTTTAAAAATGGCTGGGGTACTAGGATTCGAACCTAGGGATGGCGAGATCAAAACCCGCTGCCTTACCGCTTGGCGATACCCCAACTAGAGATGGTGGCTATGACGGGATTCGAACCTGTGACCCCCGCATTATGAGTGCGATGCTCTAACCAACTGAGCTACATAGCCAACCTTGCTTCCGGTGAGTCGTTACCTCGTCACCGTGCGGGCCGAATTATGCGTATCTGGCTCTGGGGCGTCAACCCTTTTTTTGCCAGAAAAACGCAATTTGAGTGCGTTTGACCAGTTATTGGTCTCTGTTGCGCAAAAGCCCAACAATCTGGTTTTTTTTAAGACATTGCCATTATTGCTTGGGCAATGGCAGATAAAAAACAGGCCAGCAAATGCTGGCCTGTCATGGGATTAGACGTTGAACAGGAAGTTCATGATATCGCCATCTTTGACGATGTAATCTTTCCCTTCAGCGCGCATCTTGCCCGCTTCCTTGGCGCCTTGCTCACCCTTGTAGTTGATAAAGTCTTCAAAGGCGATGGTTTGGGCGCGAATAAAGCCTTTTTCAAAGTCAGTGTGGATCTTGCCAGCCGCTTGCGGGGCAGTGGCACCGACCGGAATAGTCCAGGCGCGTACCTCTTTCACACCGGCGGTGAAGTAGGTCTGCAGGTTGAGCAGCTGGTAGCCGGAGCGGATAACGCGGTTCAGGCCCGGCTCTTCGATGCCAAGGTCAGCCATGAACTCGGCGCGATCTTCATCGTCCAGTTCGGCGATGTCGGCTTCGATGGCGCAGCAGACCACGACCACGACAGCGTTCTCGGCGGCGGCGATTTCACGCACCTTGTCCAGATAGGGGTTGTTCTCGAAGCCATCTTCCGCCACGTTGGCGATATACATGGTGGGTTTCAGGGTCAGGAAGTTGAGGTGGCTCACGGCGGCCAGCTCTTCTTTATCCAGTTTCATGCCGCGGATCATCTGGCCGTTTTCCAGCGCAACCTTGATCTTCTCAAGCACTTCCACTTCCAGCTTGGCATCCTTGTCGCCGCCTTTGGCGCGCTTGGACTGACGGTGAATGGCGCGCTCGCAGGCGTCCAGATCCGACAGGGCCAGCTCGGTGTTGATCACTTCGATATCGTCAGCGGGAGAGACCTTGCCGGCAACGTGAATGATGTTCTCGTCATCGAAGCAGCGCACAACGTGGCCGATCGCTTCGGTTTCACGGATGTTGGCCAGGAACTGGTTACCCAGACCTTCACCCTTGGAGGCACCGGCAACCAGACCGGCGATGTCGACGAATTCCATGGTGGTCGGCACAACACGCTGCGGATTGATGATGGCAGCCAGCTGATCGAGGCGGGGATCCGGCATCGGCACCACACCTGTGTTCGGCTCGATGGTGCAGAACGGGAAGTTGGCGGCTTCGATACCGGCCTTGGTCAGCGCGTTGAACAGGGTGGATTTGCCTACATTGGGCAGGCCCACGATACCGCATTTAAAACCCATGGATTGTTACCTTACTTGATGGATGCTGTTGGGGGTCGCCCGCAGGCGGCCCATGTCATGCTTGTTCTGGTCGTTGCTCATGTACCGGCACAATGCCCGTACAGGGTCAAACCGACCTAACCCTTTTCAGCCTTGAAGCTGTGCAAGCGATTCATGGCCTTGGTCATATCTTGTTTGAACAGGATGTCGGTGGCGCGCAGGGATTCGTCCAGCGCGGCGTCGATCAGGTTCTGTTCACTGCTGGGAGCCTTGGTCAGGACGAAGCCAGCCACCTGCTCTTTGCTGCCGGGATGGCCGATCCCGAGACGCAGCCGGAAGAAGTTATTGTTGTTGCCCAGCTTGGCGATGATGTCCTTGAGACCGTTATGGCCACCGTGACCACCACCCTGCTTGAACTTGGCGATGCCCGGCGGCAGATCCAGTTCGTCATGGGCCACCAGCATCGCTTCCGGCTCAATCTGATAAAAACGCGCCAGTGCGGCCACCGCCTTGCCAGAGAGGTTCATATAGGTGTTCGGGATGAGCAGCCGCACATCCTGCCCCTCGACCAGGATGCGAGCAGTATGGCCGAAGAACTTGGGTTCTTCACGCAGGCTGACATTGTGCCAGCGGGCCAGTTGCTCCACATACCAGGCGCCCGCGTTGTGGCGGGTCTTGGCATATTCCGGGCCGGGGTTGCCCAGTCCGACGATCAGTTTGATTTCGCTTGTCACGCTTGATGTCTTCACTCGCAGCTGCCGTGGGCACACTACCCAGGGCAATAGGACGCAATATTCTAGCCGCCGAGTGGCGATCACTCAACCAATGCGCATGTTATGGCGGGATTTGCAGCATTATTGCGGTCAATGGGTGGCTAACGGTGGGCAAACGGGCCTCTTGCAAGAGGCCCGTTTCAGTTTACCGATGGATTGTGCTCGGTTGACTACCGTCGTTATTTGGTACGCAGCAGGGTGACGGTCTCTTCATCCAGTGCGGTCAGGGTGGGACGGGCATCGCGCACATACTCCACGAAAGACGCTGCATCGGTGCCACAATCCACGCCGCTGGCCTTGCAATCGAGGGCCTGGTCCGGGGCATAGACGGCGCTCAGCAGTTCGCCATTTTGTGCCACTTTCAACACCGGGAAGGCGGTCAACTTGCCATTGACGCTGGCGATATCGACCCGCTCGCTCTTCTGACGCTGGGCATTGGCCAGTGTTTGCCAGCCATCGTTGCCGTTGGCGCTGTAGGCGTTCATCACCACCCGATAGTGCTGGCTATCCACCAGATCTTGCCACTCGCCGCTTGCGGTCTTGTGCTGCAATTGAGTCAGGGTGCCCGCTTTGCCTGCGTCGGTCTCCTGGAAGGTGTAACGCAGGTGACCGCCATAGGGGAACTTGCCGGCATGGGCGCTGGCGGGCAGGGTGGCGGTGATGGTCTCGGTCAGCAGGGCGCGCACCTCGGCACCGGTCAGGGTCAGCACCGAGAGCTGGTTCTTGAATGGCAGCAGGGTGAGGGAGCTGTCCCCCTCGCGCCATTCGCCAGCGGGTAGGTCGGCGCGCACGCCGCCCACCGCCACCAGAGCGAAGTCGACCGGGCCGCCGGTCAGGGCTTGCACTGCTGGGGTATTGGCCCAGTAGAACTCCCCTTCGGCAACCAGCGGCGCTACATCTGAGCCGTGGCTGTCGCTGCCGTTGTCGCCGGGGCGACGGGCATTTTGCAGCTGCTCGGGGATGGTACCGATCACCGGGCCGTAGGCTTTCTCCAGCGCCGGTTTGTAGTGGCTGTCGATGATGCCGCGCAGACGCGGATCTTCATCCACGGTCACCAGATTGGGCTGGCTGTCGACAAACTGGCTTGCCTCTTTGCTGCGGGCGTCGTCGAGCGCTTGCTTGCGCGCCGCATCGGCGAAGAAGTCGCGGCTGGCCAGCAGGCTATTGTGGCCCTGGCAGTCGGTCACCTGACCCTGGCTGTCAAAGGTCACCTGTGCCAGACCGATGGCCTGGGCGTAGGAGCCTGCCTGCACCACGCAGGTTTTGCCGATGCCATCCGGATTGGTCACCAGCTTGGCGTAATCGCCGGTCTTGCCCCAGCCGATATTGCGAAAATCGCCGAGCAGGCTGTGGGAGTGGCCGCCGACGATGGCATCGAGGCCGTTTACCTTGGCGGCCAGCGCCAGATCCCGCTCGTTGCCGATGTGGGTCAGCGCCACGATCTGGTGGATCCCCTTGGCTTGCAGCATGTCGACCGTGGCCTGAGCCGAGGCGACCTCCTTGCCAAAGCGCAGCTTGCCGACGTTGGGGGCGATATTGCCCATGTCTTCCAGCACCAGACCGATGACGGCGACCAGCTGTTTGCCTTGCGGCAGGTTGTCGAGATCGGTGACCGGACTCTTCTGGTTGCCGTCAAAGGCATAGACCACGAAGGGCTTGAGGTTGTCAGCCTTGCTAAGGGCCGGATCGGCTTTGGTGTCGAGGTTGGCGGCCAGCACCGGGAAGTTGACCCCCTCGATGAAGCGGGCCAGCTTCTGGTTATCCAGATCGAACTCGTGGTTGCCCAGCGCCATGGCATCGAGGCCGAACTGGCTCAGCAACTCGGCGTTGGCCATCCCCTCGTTGAGTTTGAAGTAGCCACTGCCCTGCCAGGCATCGCCGCCGTGCAGCAGCAGCAAGGGTTGGTTCTTGGCCAGCGCATCGGCCTGATAGGCTTTCGCCATGGTCAGCAGGCGCGGATAACCGCCAAAGCGGGTATAGAGGGTGTCCGTCTCCCCCTGCTGGGCAAAGATCTGCCCTTTGATCTCGGCATTGACCGGATCAAACTGGGAGTGGGTGTCGTTCATGTGAGCCAGGGTCAGCACAAAGGGCGGATTCTCTTTGGCGGGCTGACAGGCGAACAGGGCGGAGGTAAGGGTCGCGAGCAGGAGGGGACGCAAGCAATTCATGGGTAAATCCTTAAGCCTGCCGGGGGCAGGGTCGTACCAGATAGCAGAAAGTTGGAAAGAGAAGGTCCAGAAAGACGAAAACCGCCTGATGGCGGTTTTCGTTATTGCTGAATCTATCAATGCTCAAACATGGCAGAGATGGACTCTTCGTTGCTGATGCGACGAATGGCTTCGGCCAGTACAGTTGACAGCGTCAGCTGCTTGACCTTGCCGACCGCTTTCATCTCCGCAGTGAGCGGGATGGAGTCGGTGATGATCAGTTCATCGATCACGGAGTTCTTGATGTTCTCGACGGCGGAACCGGAGAAGACCGGGTGGGTAGCGTAAGCGAATACACGCTTGGCACCGCGCTCTTTCAGGGCCTCTGCGGCTTTGCACAGGGTGCCGCCGGTGTCGATCATGTCATCAACGATGATGCAGTCGCGGCCGGCAACGTCACCGATCAGGTGCATGACCTGGGAGACGTTCGGGCGGGGACGGCGCTTGTCGATGATGGCGATGTCGGTGTCATCCAGCAGCTTGGCGATGGCGCGGGCACGCACGACGCCACCGATGTCCGGGGAGACAACGACAGGAGACTCGAGGTTCTTGGACTTCATGTCTTCCAGCAGCACCGGGCTACCGAACACGTTGTCTACCGGAACGTCGAAGAAACCTTGAATTTGCTCGGCATGCAGGTCAACGGTCAGCACGCGATCCACACCGACGCTGGAGAGGAAGTCAGCGACAACCTTGGCGGTGATGGGTACACGGGCGGAGCGGACGCGGCGGTCCTGACGGGCATAACCAAAGTAGGGGATAACGGCAGTGATACGGCCAGCTGAAGCACGACGCAGAGCATCCACCATGACGATCAATTCCATCAAATTGTCGTTGGTCGGGGCACAGGTGGATTGAATGATGAAGATATCGCCACCACGTACATTCTCATTGATCTGTACGCTGATCTCGCCGTCGCTAAAGCGACCTACGGCAGCATTGCCGAGTTTGATAAACAGGCGATCTGCGATCTTCTGGGCTAGTTCCGGCGTTGCGTTACCAGCAAACAGCTTCATGTCAGGCACGGTTTGAAACCTCGGGGTTGCATCCAGTATGTGGGGGGAGTCTGAAATCAGACCCTATCGTTTTGGGGCAAACGATTTATCAAGATAACGTACAAGGTGTCTGCTGCCCAATGATTGTGATGATACCGGTAACCCGAATCCGTGGCCGAGTGCAAAACCGGCCACGTTAATCATCATCAATACCGTTCGGTAAAATTGGCTGGGGTACTAGGATTCGAACCTAGGAATGGCGAGATCAAAACCCGCTGCCTTACCGCTTGGCGATACCCCAATCATTTGAACTGTTGCAATGTGGAGAAGAGAGGTGATATGTTCTCGCCCTTGGCGACAAACCCATCAAGTCCCTTCGGCACGCAGGCCAACACTTCCCGAGCAGTCACTTCGTCTTCAAATTGAGCAAAGACGCAGGCTCCTGTGCCCGTCATTCTTGACGGCGCGTATTCTAGCAACCAGCCGAGCGCATTGGCAACCTCGGGGTGGCGCTTTTTCACCAGTGATTCGCAATCGTTTTTCCACTCGCCTTCCAGCAAGTTGTCCAGCGCCATTTTCGGCGTGGCTCTCGGCAGGTCCGGATCCTGGAATACGGCCGCGGTCGCTACATGGCAATCGGGCTTGAGTACCAGATACCAGGCACCGGGCAGTTCGACCGGTTGTAGCCTCTCGCCCACCCCTTCGGCAAAGGCTGCCTTGCCACGGACAAACACCGGCACATCGGCCCCCAGCTGGACGCCGAGCGCTGCCAGTTCATCTTCACTCAAACCCGCTTGCCAGAGGTGGTTAAGCGCTACCAGCGTGGTCGCTGCATCGGACGAACCGCCGCCAATGCCGCCCCCCATGGGCAGCACTTTCTCCAGCCGGATATGGGCACCTTGCGGGCTCGGCAGGGTTGCTTGCAGCAGCCGTGCCGCCCGAATAATCAGATTCTGCTCATCCGGCACCCCGGGAATGGCCGGGCTCAGGGTGAGTGTGTCGCTATTTGGTATCACCTCAAACTCGAGCCAGTCGCTGTGGTTGAGGAAGATAAACAGGGTCTGCAGCTCGTGATAGCCATCGGGACGACGGCCATTGACGTGTAGAAACAGGTTGAGTTTGGCCGGTGCCGGCCAGCGTGTGGAAGCCATTAACGTGCAAGAGTCCATTGGTTGATCTGAAGCTTGAGGCGGCTGTTCTGGCCGGTCATGGTCAGCTGGTGCGGCAGGCGGTAGCCATCCTGATCCCGATAATCGCCATAGACGATCTGCCACTGGCCGTTGCGCACGCTGGCCAGACTGCTGTCGGGGTTGAGTTCAAACTCCGCCTGACCCGGCAGCCCCTTGATCCACTCTGGCAATCCAGCAACCGGAATATTCCAGCCGGTCAGTTGATAGATGAGTGCTTCGGCATCCTGGCTCTGGTGGCGATTGCCGTCGCTGTCGAGCAGGGTGATCTCCCCCTTGCTGCGGGAGAGCTCCAGAATGCTGGTGCCGATCAGGCTGGTGAGGTTGAGGCGATAATCCTCCCCATCTTGCTGCCAGTTGAGACGGGCGCTGCCCTTTTGCAGTGGCGTGATGATGGCCATCTTGCCGGATAGCTGCCAATGGGTCAGTTGCTCGAGGCGGGCCCGCTCCTGGTTCCAGTTCACCTGGTCACGCTGGGGCTGGGTGGTGGCACAACCGGCCAGCAACAGCAGGCAGGTGAGGGTAAAAATACGTAGCAGCAAGAGACGGCTCCAGAGAGAGGAATTTGCCACAGTATACGGGGCGGCCGTATTGCTTTTAAAGACTTACCCTTTCTCGTACAATTGGCAGCCTTTGCACCCAGCGTATGAAATGATCGTCGCCCACTCATGAGTTTGCTTGCCCTCGGAATCAACCACAACACCGCCAGTGTCGCCTTGCGGGAACGGGTCGCCTTTGGCCCGGACTGCATCGATCGCGCCTTGCGTGAGCTGGTGAGCCAACCTGGTGTCAGCGAGGCGGTGATCGTCTCCACCTGCAACCGGACCGAACTCTATTGCAATCTGGAGGAGGCGCGGCAGGAGCAAGTGCTGCGCTGGCTGCAGCAGTTCCACGGGCTGGACGCGGCCGAACTGGTCACTGCCATCTATCAGCATCACGATGAAGAAGCGGTGCGCCACCTGATGCGGGTGGCGTGCGGGCTCGACTCGCTGGTGTTGGGGGAGCCGCAGATCCTGGGGCAGATCAAGCAATCCTACGCTCACGCCCAGCAGGCGGAGTCGGTGAAGGGGGCGCTGGAGCGGCTGTTCCAGAAATCCTTCTCGGTGGCGAAAAGAGTGCGTACCGATACCGAGATTGGTGCCAGTGCAGTGTCGGTGGCGTTTGCTGCCGTCAGTCTGGGTCGGCGGATCTTCTCCGATCTCTCCCAGACCAAGGTGCTGCTGGTCGGGGCGGGGGAGACCATTGAACTGGTGGCCCGTCATCTGCGCGAGCAGAACGTCACCAAGATGATGGTGGCTAACCGCACCCTGCAGCGTGCCCAGACCTTGGCAGCCGAATTCGGTGCCCAGGTGATGACGCTCGAAGAGATCCCCGACTATCTGCACGAGGCGGATATTGTCATCAGTTCGACCGCCAGCCCATTGCCCATCATCGGCAAGGGGATGGTGGAGCGCGCGCTGAAGGCCCGCCGCTTCAAACCCATGTTTCTGGTGGATATTGCCGTGCCGCGCGACATCGAAGCCGAAGTCGATGAGCTCTCCGATGCCTATCTCTACACGGTGGATGATTTGCAGGGGATCATCGAGCAGAACCTCGAAACCCGTAAACGGGCTGCCGCACAGGCGGAAGTGATCGTGCAGGAGGAGCGTGACGAGTTTATGGGCTGGTATCGCGGCCAGAGCTCGGTCGACCTCATTCGCGATTATCGCCATCAGTCCCAGCAAGTGGCTGATGAAGAGCTGCAACGGGCCCTGCTGGCATTGGCGCAGGGCGAGAGTGCCGAACAGGCGCTCAAGGCGATGGCCCATCGCCTCACCAACAAATTGATCCACGCGCCGACCCAGGCGTTGCGCCAGGCTGCCTCCCAGGGGGATCAGAGCGAGCTCTCCCGCTTGCGGCAGGCGCTGGGGTTGTCACAAGAGCCATAATTTTCGGGCAACCTGCCGGTTGTCTCGTCCTCCATTGAGAATGCAAGAGTTATGAATCCGTCACTGATCAGAAAGCTGGAAGGCCTCATCGAGCGCCACGAAGAAGTACAGGCCATGCTCGGCGAGCCGGATGTGGTCTCGGATCAGGATCGCTACCGCGCCCTGACCCGCGAATATGCCCAGCTGGAAGATATCGTTCACGCCTTCCAGCGTTACCGTCAGGCTCAGGATGATCTGGAGACCACCCAGATGATGCTGGAAGAGGACGATGCCGACCTGCGCGAGATGGCGCAGGAGGAGCTGCCGCTCGCCAAGGCCAATCTGGAGGCGCTGGAGCAGGAGCTGCAACTGATGTTGCTGCCCAAGGATCCCAAGGATGACAACAACTGCTATTTGGAGATCCGCGCCGGTGCCGGTGGCGACGAAGCGGCCATCTTTGCCGGTGACCTGTTCCGCATGTATTCACGGTTTGCCGAGCGTCAGGGCTGGCGCGTCTCCATCGTCAGCTGCAACGACGGTGAATACGGTGGCTACAAGGAGGTCATCGCCAAGATCGACGGCGAGCGCGTCTATGGCCGCCTCAAGTTTGAATCCGGTGGTCACCGGGTACAACGGGTGCCGGAGACCGAATCTCAGGGCCGCGTGCACACCTCCGCCTGTACCGTCGCCGTGTTGCCGGAAGTGCCGGAAGCCGAGCAGATCGAGATCAACCCTTCCGATCTGAAGATCGACACCTTCCGCGCCTCCGGTGCCGGTGGTCAGCACGTCAACAAGACCGACTCGGCCATCCGCATCACCCACCTGCCGACCGGTCTGGTGGTGGAGTGTCAGGACGAGCGCTCCCAGCACAAGAACCGCGCCAAGGCGATGTCGGTGCTCTCCGCCCGCCTGCAAGCGGCCGAGGATGAGCGCCACCGCGCCGCCGAGCAGAGCACCCGCCGCAATCTGGTGGGCTCCGGCGATCGCTCCGAGCGCATCCGTACCTACAACTACCCGCAGGGCCGCCTCTCCGAGCACCGCATCAACCTGACCCTCTATCGCCTCTCCGAAATTTTGGAAGGGGATCTAGACTGCGTTATCACTCCGCTGGTGCAGGAGTATCAGGCCGATCAGCTCGCCTCGCTGGCCGAGAACAACTGATGCAAATGGTGATCCGGCAAGCTCGCATTAAGTGTTCTGCCCATAAGGTGGAGTGGCACTGATGCAGATCCAGCAGGCCCGCGCCCATATCATGACTGTGTTGGCTGAGGGGGAGTCCCCCCGCGCCGATGCCGATGTACTGCTCTGTCATCTGCTCGGGTGTCGTCGCAGCTATCTGATGACCTGGCCTGAGCGTGAGCTGGATGCCGCCCAGCAGGCCACCCTGCAGGGGTGGCTGGCTCGTCGTCTCAACGGCGAACCCATCGCCCATCTGGTGGGCGAGCGGGAGTTCTGGTCGCTGCCCCTCAAGGTGAGCCCGGCGACCCTGATCCCGCGCCCCGATACCGAGGTGCTGGTCGAGCAGGCGCTGACCAGAATCCCGCAGGGGCCGTGCGCCGTGCTGGATCTCGGCACCGGCACCGGCGCTATCGCGCTGGCGCTCAAGTCCGAGCGGCCCGAAATCGATGTGTGGGCGGTGGATCGGATGGCCGATGCCGCGGCGCTGGCCCGCGAGAACAGCGCCGCGCTGGGGTTACCCATCGAGGTGCGCGACGGCAGCTGGTTCGAGCCCCTTGGCGAGCCGGATCGCGACAATACGCCACGTTTTGCGGTGATTGTCTCCAATCCCCCCTATATTGATGGCGCCGATCCCCATCTCGAGCAGGGTGATGTGCGCTTTGAACCCCGCTCGGCGCTGGTTGCCGATGACGCCGGTCTGGCCGATATCCGCCACATCGTGGCCCATGCCCCCGCTTATCTGTTGCCTGACGGCTGGTTGCTGCTGGAGCATGGCTGGGATCAGGGGGAGGCGGTGCGTCAGTTGCTGCGCGATGGCGGCTACCGCGAGGTAGCCACGGTGCGCGATTACGGGGATAACGACAGGGTGACGCTGGGCCTCTGCCCGCTGCGCTGACGGTTCCTCACTGTTACACGGCGGGTTGCCTGTGCGCCCCCATGCAAGGATTGAATATGGTTTTTGTGCTCAAACACCTGCACCTCACCCTGATTGCCGGGGCCGTGCTGATGTTTATGCTCCGCTTCTACTGGGTACAGACCGCCACTGGCCGTGCCTATAGCGCGCCGGTGATGAAGGTCAGCGGCTGGCTCAACGGTCTGGTGGTGCTCTCCGGCGTATTGCTCTGCATGGTGCTGGATCTCAACCCGCTCAATAACGGAACGCCCTGGCTCAGCGAGAAGCTGATGGCCATTCTGGTGCTGGTATTTCTGGCGGCGATGGCGCTGCGGCTGGCCAAAAGCAATCTGGTACGCTGGTGCTCCTTTCTGGGGGCGCTCGGCTGGATCTACTTTATTGCCAAGTTGGCAGTGCTCAAACAGACGAGTGTGTTCGGCTAAGGCATGAAGAGAATGTTACACATAGACGAATGGACCGATTTCGAAGCCCACGACATCACCGAGCTGGCGTTGTCAGTCAGCGACGAGATTTATGGCTCGGTCGAGGAGGGGATCCGCGAGTTGAACCTGCTGGACGAGTGGCTGGACGAGCAGATTGAAGAGGGCACCTGCGACGAGGTGCGCCAGCAGTTGCTGCAAGGCTTCTACCACAGCCTCGGTTTTCATGGCGATTGGCAGGATTATTTCTCTGCCAACAACTGTGACCTCAATCAGGTGCTGGTTCAGCGCAAGGGGATCCCGGTCAGCCTCGGCATTCTCATCATTCAGCTGGGGCGCAAGCTCGGGCTCGATGTAGAGGGGATCTGCTTCCCCGGCCACTTCCTGGTGAGCTTTGCCGGTGGCGAGGGGGAGGTCTATGTCGATCCCTTTACCGGCGATGAGCTGAGCCTGGCCCGCATCGAGCTGCTGCTGCGCGGCGCGTTGGGGGACTTGGCGACCCTGACCCCCGACTACCTGCAACCCTCCGGCCAGTGGGAGATCATCGAACGGCTGCTCAATGTCAGCAAGGGTGCCCTGCTGCGGGAAGACCGCATGCCCGAGGCGCTGCGTTGCAGCGAGCTGTTGCTGCGGATGAAGCCTGGCGATCCGCTGGAGACGCGGGATCGCGGCTTTATCTACGAGCAGCTCGATTGCCCGCGCCAGGCCGCCGACGATTTTGAATATTTTATTGAACAATGCCCGGACGATCCGGTGGCCGATGTGCTGAAAGTGCAGCTGGCCGCGCTGGATCTGAGCCCCAAGCCCCTCCATTAAGGGCGGCTTGAAACTGAAACAGAAGAATATCAAGGCCGCTGCGTCCGGTCGCAACGGAGTAACTTGGCTTCAGGCCCTTTTATTAAGGATGTCTTGGAGTTGAAACAGAAGAATATCAAGGCCGCAGCGCTCGGCTGCAACGGAGTAACTTGGCTTCAGGCCCCTTCATTAAGGAAGTCTTAGATGGAACAGAAGAATATCAAGATCAACCAGATCGACGTTGCCAATGACAAACCCTTCGTGCTGTTTGGTGGCATGAACGTGCTGGAATCCCGCGACATGGCGATGGCAGTGTGCGAGAAGTACGTGGAAGTGACCAGCAAGCTGGGCATCCCGTTTGTCTTCAAGGCGAGCTGGGACAAGGCCAACCGCTCCTCCATCCACTCCTACCGCGGTCCGGGTCTGGAAGAGGGGATGAAGATTTTCCAGGAGCTGAAAGCGACCTTCGGCATGCCGGTCATCTCCGATCTGCATGAACCCCATCAGGCCAAGCCGGTCGCCGAGGTGGTTGACGTTATCCAGCTGCCCGCTTTCCTGGCACGCCAGACCGATCTGGTGGAAGCCATGGCCCGCACCGGCAACGTTATCAACATCAAGAAGCCACAGTTCCTCAGCCCAAGTCAGATGAAGAACATCACCGACAAGTTCGAGGAGTGCGGCAACGATCAGCTGATCCTCTGCGAGCGCGGTGCCAATTTCGGCTACGACAACCTGGTGGTGGACATGCTGGGTCTGGGGGTGATGAAGAAGAGCACCGGTGGCTATCCGGTGATCTTTGACGTGACCCACTCCCTGCAGTGCCGTGATCCGCTGGGTGCCGCCTCCGGTGGCCGTCGCGAGCAGGTGACCGAGCTGGCGCGCGCCGGCATGGCGGTCGGTCTGGCCGGTCTCTTTATCGAATCCCACCCGGATCCGAAAATTGCCCGCTGCGATGGCCCGAGCGCTCTGCCGCTGGAGAAGCTGGAAGGCTTCCTCAAACAGATGAAGGCCATCGATGACCTGATCAAGGGCTTCGAACCCCTCGATACTTCGGCCTGATCCCGACGCTGTCATGCCTGATGAAAATGCCCCGCAATGCGGGGTATTTTTATATCTGCCATATTTAGTTGAAGACTCAAATTAATCTGTGAGCAAACAATTGTTGGTTGCCGTGGTGTTAATGGTGTTAATTTTGTTGTGTTATTAATGTCTCTTAATTGTTTTTTATTACATGTAAAGTGGTCCCCGTAGTAATGCAGAAACAGCATGGATCGGGTGAGGTACGCAGATATCTCGTCCGGCTATCTGCATGTTTATTGCTGCCATAACAATGTGCAATTAAATTAACAGGACGTTAATAATGCGAAAGAAACTATTTAGCAGCCTCTATTTTCAGGTATTGCTCGCGATTACCCTCGGGGTATTTCTGGGGCATGTCTATCCGGAACTGGGCGCCGATATGAAGCCCCTCGGTGATGGCTTCGTCAAATTGATCAAGATGATCATCGCCCCCGTTATTTTCTGTACCGTGGTTACCGGCATTGCCGGGATGGAGAGTATGAAGGCGGTCGGCAAGACCGGCGCCATTGCTCTGCTCTACTTCGAGGTGGTCAGCACTATCGCCTTGATCATCGGGCTGTGTGTGGTCAACCTGCTGCAACCGGGTGCCGGTATGAACGTCGATCCGGCTGCGCTGGATGCCAGCGCTATCTCCGCCTATGCGGAGCAGGCCAAGTCCCAGGGCATTATTGCCTTTTTGCTGGATATTATTCCGGGCAGTGTGATCGGTGCCTTTGCCAGCGGTAATATCTTGCAGGTGTTACTGTTTGCGGTGCTGTTCGGCTTCTCCCTGCATCATATCGGTGAAAAGGGACAGATTATTTTCGGCGTCATCGACAGTTTCTCCAAAGTCATATTTGGCATTATCAATATGATAATGAGACTGGCGCCGGTCGGTGCATTCGGGGCAATGGCATTTACCATCGGCAAATATGGAGTAGGTTCACTGGTACAGCTGGGCCAGCTTATTGCCTGCTTCTATCTCACCTGCCTCTTCTTTATCTTCATTGTGCTGGGCAGCATCGCTAAAGCCTCAGGTTTTAGCATCCTGCGTTTCATCTCCTACATTCGTGAGGAGTTGCTGATCGTGCTGGGGACCTCCTCTTCCGAGTCGGTACTGCCGCGGATGCTGGACAAGATGGAGAAGCTGGGTTGCCAGAAATCGGTGGTGGGGCTGGTCATTCCGACCGGGTACTCCTTTAACCTGGATGGCACCTCCATCTATCTGACCATGGCGGCGATTTTTATCGCCCAGGCTACCAATACGCCGCTGGATCTGTTCCAACAGATCACCCTGCTGGTGGTACTGCTGATCTCCTCGAAAGGGGCGGCGGGGGTAACTGGTAGTGGCTTTATCGTGCTGGCGGCGACTATTTCGGCGGTGGGCCATCTGCCACTGGCTGGTTTGGCGCTGATCCTGGGGATCGACCGTTTTATGTCCGAAGCGCGGGCGTTGACCAACCTGATCGGTAACGGGGTTGCCACCGTGGTGGTCGCCAAATACTGCAAGCAGCTGGACGAGAAGAAAATGGATGCAGTGCTCGGCGGCAAGGTCGGGCAACTGGAAGCGGACAGGGCGTAAGCGCTGTTTCCCCCGCATGGCCGCGTTGGCTGGTGCGGGGGCAATAAAAAAACGGCCAATCGGCCGTTTTTTTGTGCTGATACCGCAAGTATCAGCTTTTCACTGCAGGGCGCTGATTACAGGCTCTGGGTGAAAGTACGGGTAACCACGTCACGCTGCTGTTCCGGGGTCAGGGCGTTGAAACGCACTGCGTAGCCAGATACACGGATGGTCAGCTGCGGGTACTTCTCCGGGTTTTCGATAGCATCTTCCAGAGTTTCGCGACGCAGCACGTTGACGTTCAGGTGCTGGCCACCTTCAACAGCAGGCTCAGCCTGAACCGGCAGTTCGCGGTATTCGAACTGACCCAGGTCAGCCAGTTGCACTTCTTGATCGGCAGCGAAAGCATCGCCTTTGACGCAGATGCAGCGAGCTTGTTGCTTCTCTTCGTCCAGCAGCCAGAAAGAGTTCAGCAGAGCGGTGTTGGCGGCCTGGGTGATTTGAATGCCTTTGATCATGGTATGACTCCTCAATGGGAACGCGAATCCAACTGTAAGGAAATTACCCTGATGTATTTAAGCTACCGTCGATGGCGATGACTTAAAGGGCCCTTGCCTTACACCTTTTCTTTGATGGGGTCATATATACCACGGTGGTAATATTACCAAAATTGATCTAGATCAAGAAAATCCGACAAAGCGCCATTTAAATGGGATTAAATTCTTGAGTTGAATCAAAAATAGGTCATTTTTCTGATTTTGTAAGATATCCAAATTATGCATCTTTTAACTCGTTAATCTAGTAATTTAACTACATCTTTTCGGCTTTTTTTCTGAGGTTAATTGAGGGGTTGGCTACACTCAGCAAAAAAAAGCGAGGAGAGTGCTGGGTGAATAATGGGTGGCGAAAGTGGGCATGGCTGGCCCTGTTCTGTTGCTGGGCAAGCAGTGTTGCGGTACGGGCCGAGACGGTGCGTATTGCTGTGGGCGAGTGGCCACCTTATATCAGTGAGGCGCTGCCCAATCAGGGCTTTCTCTGTGAGGTGGTGCGTCAGGCCTTTGCCGAAGAGGGGCTCGATGTCAGCTTTCACTTCTATTCCTGGGCCGAGGCTTACCGACTGACTCTGGAGGGGCGCTATGTGGTCACCATGCCCTGGTTTCGCTCCCGTGAGCGGGAGCAGCTTTTCTATCTCTCCGCCTCGCTCGGCCATTTCACCACTCGCCTGATGACGCTGACCGGTACGCCCGCGGTCAATCTGGGTGAGCTGAAACACGAGCCGGTCGGGGTGACCCGTGGCTATTTCTATGGCGATGGTTTTGCCGCCCGCCAAGCCGGGCTCACCCTCGAGTGGTCAGATTCCGATGAGCAGAGCATGGGCAAGCTGCTTGACGGGCGGATCCACTATCTGGTGATGGATGAGCAGGTGGCACAGACTCTGTTCCAGCAGGCGCTCGTTCGTCATCCCCAATCGCTGTCACTGACCGGTGCCGCTGACCCCATCTGGTCGCAACCGGGATACCTGCTGATGCGCAAGGCAGATCCCGAGGCGCGCCGTCTGATGCTGCTGTTCAATACCGGCCTGCGCAAGCTGGAGCGCTCAGGGCGCCTAGCCAGGCTCTGGAAAGCGTGAGCCACGGTTGCGTCTTGCGGGCTGGCCCCCTATCCTGAGCCCTTCGCCGTATCAAGTGAGGAGGCCGGGGTGCTGACCTGGAGTGATGTGATTGGCTCTGAGAAAGAGCAGGACTATTTCAAGAGTACGCTGGCAACTGTCAGAGCCGAGCGGGAAGCGGGCAAGGTGATCTATCCGCCAGCCACCGATGTGTTCAATGCCTTCAAGCTGACCGAGCTGGATCAGGTCAAGGTGGTGATCCTGGGGCAGGATCCCTACCATGGCCCCAATCAGGCGCACGGTCTCTGCTTCTCCGTGCTGCCCGGCGTGCGTACGCCCCCCTCACTGGTCAACATCTATAAAGAGATGCAGCGTGACCTGCCAGGTTTCGTCACACCCAATCACGGCTTTCTCGAATCCTGGGCCAAACAAGGTGTCTTGCTGCTCAACACTGTGCTGACGGTGCAGGCTGGTCAGGCCCATTCCCACGCCCATCTGGGATGGGAGACCTTTACCGATCGGGTCATCGAGCAGATCAATGCCAGTTGTCAGGGTGTGGTGTTCCTGCTGTGGGGTGCCCACGCCCAGAAGAAGGGACGTTTCATCGACCGCCAGCGCCACTATGTGCTGACCGCGCCGCACCCGAGCCCACTCTCTGCCCACCGCGGTTTCATCGGTTGCGGTCACTTTAGCGAGACCAATCGCTTGCTGGAACAACAGGGCAAGAGTCCGATAGAGTGGAAATCTGTCTGCATCCCACTTGATTGAGTGCAAAGTTCGGGCGACAAATGACCGTATACTCAGGGACATAAGATTAATTCAGAGCCAAGGAGTGCCCATGTTATCCAGTCTGCACAAGGACCATCTCAACATCGCCCGACTTTTGGAGCTGCTCAAGCACAAGCTGGCAGCCATTCGTGCCGAAGAGCCCATCAGCTATTTTCTGGTGCGCGATGTCATCGACTACCTGCGGGAGGTCTCTGACAAGTACCATCATCCCAAGGAAGATCTCATCTATGACTACTACCTGAAATATCGGGTGGTGGAAGGAGAGGTCGCCAACCGGCTGCAGGAGGAGCACGTCAAGCTGCTGGAGGCCGGGGCCGATCTCAAGGAGATGGTGGAGATGATCCTGATGGATGCGGTGATCCCCCTCGATCAGTTCACTACCAAGCTGGAGCGCTTCGTGGAATTGCAAGAGGCACACATGAACTATGAAGAGGGGGTGATCTTCCCCCATCTGCGTGACTCCCTGACCGAGGATGACTGGCGTCATCTGGAGCAAAACTGGCAGAACCGCGCCATTGGCGACCCCCTGTTCGGGGCTGAGGTGAGCCAGCACTTCCAGGCACTGGCCAAACGCCTCTCTCTGCCGCTCACGACCGGCTAAGACGAGCCCGTACCTGCCGTGTGGCGGGTATTGTGTGAGTGCAACTTGAGTGAAAACAGAAAGGCCTCCATCCGGAGGCCTTTTGCATGGTGGAGCAAGCTTACGCCTGTGGTTTCAGGAAGTTGCGATAGAGCATATAGAGGTGGGCCGAGCTCCAGCTGAAGTTGCTTGCCCCCTGCATGGCGCCGGTCTCCGGATTGTAGTTTTCGCGGATGGGGCCGCTGCCCGCCAAGCCCTCTGCGTTGTTGAATAGCTTGTTGACCAGAGCCTCGGCATCGCTGCGGTAGCCGTAGTTCTCCAGCCCCTTCACCCCGAAGTAGAACTGATCGAGCCATACCCGGCCGCGCCAGTAGATATTGGGGTCGTAGGCCGGGTTGGTCAGCGCGGCTGTGCCCAGCGGGATCTTTGTGTTGAACTCCTGGGCGTTGAGCATCACCTCACGCACCCGCGCCGCTTTCTCCTTGTCTGCGACCTCTGCCCAGAGCGGGCTCCACCCTTCCGGACCACGGCCGCGAGCAGTCAGCAATTTGCCGACGCAGCCGTTGCCGTCAGCAACATCCCCCTGAGCAATCTGACGATCGTAATAGAAGCCTGACGCCTCATCGAACATGCAGCTGTTGATGTAACCAGCCAGCTGGGCCGCGCCATCGCGGTAGCGGCTCGCGTCGTCCGGCTTGCCAAGCAGGTCGGCCATGTCTGCCAGAATGCGTTTCTCTTTGGCGAGGAAGGCGTTGAGCTCCACTGACTCCTGATCGATGGAGAAACCGATCAAATCGCCATTGTCCTGATGGTTTTCAAAGAAGGCGACGTTCCAGTCCTGACGTGCCTTGGCCAAATCTCCGCCATAGGTCTTGTCGGCATAGCGTTGCAGCTGGCCCGGTTCGATAAAGCCGAAGCGGGCGGCGTTGTCCATGCCTGACTCCCAACCGGCGCCGTGCTGGGCACCGATATCCATGTCGCTGTACCCGCCCACGTTCAACACCTGTTGATAGAGCGGCATACCGGCGCAGGCATACCAGCCATCCCCCTCACTGGTACAGCTGGAGAGATCCAGCCCGGCGGGAATACCGTTGGAGTACTGCACTTTGAAGGTGATATTGCCGTACTCGTCATTGTGCTCCACATGCTTGGTGGCGCCATATTCGATGATGCCGTTGCGGTTGTTGTCCCGCGCGCGGTACCACCAGTCGTGGTAGGCCTGCAGCTTGGGATACATCTCGGCGATAAAGGCCTTGTCCTTGGTGGCGCTGTAGATTTCCCAGATGGCCCAGGCGGAGAGGGGCGGCTTGGTGTCGCGCTCGTTCCAGTTGCCGCCATCGCCACCGCGATCCGCCAGCTTGTTGTAGAAGACAGCGTCGATCACCATGCCCGCATCCTGTGGTCGCACCGGATCATCCGGCTGTACCTGATAGTCATACATGGCGCGCACGTTGTTCTTGGCTACCTCAGGGTTGAAGTGCGCCATGGCATAGGCGTGCTTCCAGCTGTCCCAGGCCCAGACGCCGTCGAACCAGCGTGCTGTATTGGAGGGGGTTACCCCGTCGTGGAGGATGGCGCCAGCCGGGGAGCGCCAGTTGCCGTTGAGGGTCTCCATCGCCTTGACGGCGATGCGGCGCTCCGACTCGGGGATCCCCTGATTGGAGAGACCCTTGGCAAGGTAGCCCTCCCAGCGGCGGATGGAGTCGGCAAAATAGCTGGCCGGGTTGGCCAGCAGTGCCTGACGGCTCTGTTGATGGCGGCTGGCGTCATCTGCGGAGTGGAGATAGCTCTGCAGGGTGTAGATATCCTCGCTCCCCTTGGCGGCCAGGGTAATGCTGGCATCACTTTGGTAGCCCAGTGTCTTCTGGTCGAGGGTGGTGCGACTTGGCAGGGTGCGGTCGATGCGATAGCGGGCGCTGCCGCTCTGCATGATGTTCCAGGTGCTGCGCAGTTTGCCGAACTGGAATTCGATTCCTTTGTCGCTCTCGCTGATGGTGCGAGTCCAGCCTGGATATTTGCTGGCAATCGTATCCTTGGCATCCCATTGATTGAGCAACTCGCCCTGCCAGTTGAGGTTGAGGGTGAGCGGTGCATCGGTCTGATTGATGAGTCGGGTGCGGATAAGAGCGGTGCGGGCATCGCCATAACGCAGCTCCAGCTCCAGCGTGAAGGGCTCAAACTCGAAGCG
Source organism: Aeromonas sp. R5-4 (assembly GCF_040908215.1). NCBI lineage: Bacteria > Pseudomonadati > Pseudomonadota > Gammaproteobacteria > Aeromonadales > Aeromonadaceae > Aeromonas > Aeromonas sp. R5-4. The sequence continues at coordinate 212,939 of NZ_JBFODG010000033.1, forward strand.
TTGCACCAGCGCACCGGGAATGGCGTACACCTCCTGCTTGCGGGCGCTGGTGAGCGGGAACGGGCGGCCGCTCGCATCGCTCAGGGTGAGCTTGTCCAGCTCGCTGGCAAAGAAGAGGCTGTACTCCTCCGAGATGACCATGGGGCCGGTAAAGCCCCCCCACTCCTTGTCGCTGGCAGGCAGCAGGAAACCGTGCCAGGCCCCCAGATCGAGCAGCGGGTTGTATTTGAGGTTGGAGTAGCTGTCAAAGTCGCGGAATTGGGTCGGTGTTCCCCGACGGTCGATCACGTCCTTGTACTGGATGGCCTGCTCCGGTTTGGCGACTGTGCTGCTCTCTGTCTGGTTATCGTTGCAGGCAGTCAGTCCGAACAGGGCGGTGCCGAGGGCTACCGAGAGTAAAGTTTTACGAAACATCGCTCGCTCCAATTCCGTTTATGTAGGTTAAAAGGAAGATTTTTTACGCTTATTTTTAGTGAAAAGGTGTTCGGTAGCCATTGTATGGCAAGGGAAAAGGGAGCGCTGGCGCGAGATCACACTCTGAAGAGGTGGCAATGTGAGCGGGATCACCGGGTTACATCAGGTTACACAGAGTTGGTTTTAAGTAATGTTTTACTTGTTGTTGCTCGCCAATCTGGCAGGGCAGGTGTGCAGGTATTGGTGGGGCGTCAGGCCGAACTCCTGTTTAAAGCGGGCGGCAAAGCGGCTGGGGGAGTCATAACCGCAGGCGAGGGCGACCTCCAGCGGGGTCAGGCCCTGTTGCAACAGGTTGAGGGCGTGGCTCATGCGCACCTGAGCCAGCAACTGGCGAAAGCTGCGACCTTCGGCGGCCAGCTTGCGCACCATGGAGGCGCGGCTCATGGAGAAGTGGGGGGCCACCGCCTCCAGGGTGTGGTCGATGCCGGGTTCCACCGCCAGGTAGCGTGCCAGCCGCTCTGCGAGGGTCATGGTGCTGGCGGGAAAGAGCAACCCGAGGGCGTTGGCGGCCCGCAGCTCGGCATAGAAGCCGCGCAGCAGTTCGGCCTGGGTCGCCTCGCTCAGTCCCCGTTCGGCCATGGTGCTGATGAGCTCAAAGCAGAAGGCGAGCCCGGGGGTGACCTTGACGGCAGGTTCCTCCAGATCGGCGTGGGAAGGGGCTGACTCGGCCAGCCATTCTGGTGGCGGCGGAGTGAGCAGCGTGATGGCGTGGGAGCGAAACTTGCCCTGCTCCGGCTGATTGACGAAGGTGAGCTGGTGGCCTGCCGGGATCAGCAGCCACCGCTCCCTGTCAAACGACAGACGTCGCTCGCGCCACCATAGTTGCTTGCTCCCCTGGGTGACCCATATAAGGGTCGGGGCATAGATGAGCACCCGGTGCAGGGGCTGCTGGCGGATCCCGAGATAGTGGCTCTGTTGCAGCAGGGGAGTGCTCATCCGGTTGGCTCCTAGGGGGTGACGAAGGTGGCGGTCAGGGTGGCTTTGCCGAGCGCCATGCTGTTGAGCATGTAGCCTACCATAGCCGGCGGGGTATCAGCCTTTACCTCGAGATCATGGGGCAGGGCCCAGGCGGTGAACTGATAGCGGTGCATGCCGTGACCAGCGGGCGGGCAGGGGCCGCCATAACCCTGGCTGCCAAAGTCGGTGCGGATCTCCAATCCCTGCTTGAGCTTGCCGGAGGCATTGCTGGCCAGTTCGCTCTGGGTGGCAGGCAGGTTAACCACCAGCCAGTGCCACCAACCGCTGCCGGTGGGGGCATCTGGGTCATAGGCGGTGATGGCAACACTCTTGGTGCCTGCCGGCAGATCCTGCCAACTCAGCTGGGGCGAGTGGTTGTCGCCGCTGCAGCCAAAGCCGTTGAAGCTGAACTGTTTGTCCATCAGCTGGCCTTCGTGAATGTCCGTGCTCTTTAGGGTCATGGCAAAGGCTGGCATGGCCGTCAGGCAGAGCAGTGGCAACAGGGCACTCTGTTTGAGCAATTTCATCGGGTGACTCCTCGTGTGGTAACGGGTTCACTTTAGCGAGAGCAGGGCAGAATAATATTGCAGAACGGCTCAATGTGAGGTCGATTGTTGAGTTAATTGAGCCTTTGGGTGGTTTTTATGGCGATAAGGTAAATAGCAGCCATAAAAAAACCGGCATCAGGGATGCCGGTTTTTTGTTTGACGATAAGAGGTGCGGCTTAGCGCAGGATCATCTCGTCACGGCCCGGGCCGACGGAAACCATCGGAACCGGTACGCCGAGCAGCTCTTCGATACGCAGCACGTACTGCTGGGCAGCGCGCGGCAGCTCTTCAAAGGTGCGGCAGCCGGTGATGTCTTCGCTCCAGCTTTCCATCTGCTCGTAAACCGGCTTCAGGGCAGCGGTTTGCGGCCAAATCGGGTTCTCGGTGTGGGCACCTTCGTAGGCCACGCAGATCTTCAGATCCGGCAGGCCGGTCAGGCAGTCCAGCTTGGTCAGTGCCACTTCGGTGGCGGCTTGCAGCTCGACACCGTTCTTGGTGGCGACGGCATCGAAGTAACCGACATCACGGGGACGGCCAGTGGTGGCACCAAACTCGTTGGTGATCTTGCGGAACTCGTCCTGGTTCTCCATGGCGGTCAGCAGGGTGCCGGTACCGACAGAGGAGCTGAATGCCTTGGCTACAGCGATGACGCGCTCCGGGCGCAGACCCGGCAGACCGCCACCGATACCGGCGTAGGCGCCAGATACGTGGGAGGAGGTCACCCAGGGGTATTCGCCGTAGATCAGGTCACGGCCAGCGCCCAGCTGGGCTTCGAACAGCAGGGTCTTGCCTTCTGCCTGCAGCGCTTTGAGCGGCATGCTGACGTTGCAGACGGCGTCGATCCAGGGTGCAGAGACTTCCAGCAGCCAGTCGGCCATCTCTTGGGCAGTCTGGGTGAATTCGAAAGAGGGGTAGATAGCCTTCATCTGCGGCAGTTTCCAGTCCAGCATGAACTGGATGCGCTCGACCAGCACGTCCGGCTGTTTCAGCCAGCCGACCAGGATCGCTTTTTTCATGACGCGATCGCCGTAGGCAGGGGCGATGCCCTGACGGGTGGAGCCATAGGCGCCGTCACCCAGACGTTGCTCTTCCAGGGTATCTTCCAGTGCGTGCAGCGGCAGGCAGAGGGTTGCGCGGTCAGAGATGGCCAGCTTCGGAGTCACGCCGGAGGCTTTGACTTCCTCGAGCTCGACGGTCAGTTTCTCGGGGCTGATCACCATGCCCGGGCCGAGGACAACCAGGCAATCCGGGTTGAATACGCCACTCGGAACCTGGTGCAGCTTGAAGGTGCCAAGGTCGTTGACCACGGTGTGGCCAGCGTTGTTGCCGCCCTGGAAGCGAATGCTGGCGCCAGCTTGACCTGCCAGATAATCCACGATGCGGCCTTTGCCTTCATCACCCCAGTTAGCACCTACGACTACGATAGACGACATGACTCTTTCTCCTAAGACGTTAGGCGTCCATCCTAGGAGCCTGATGCGGATTAGAAAAATTAATTATCTTTATAATTCCTATAAGAGAATCATATAATTATGACCAATTAAACGGCAAACCGTCCGATTTTGCCTGGCAAGCCCCGCACATCGCGGGTTGAGGGACTCTTATGCTGGATATTCACTGGCTGCAAACTTTTGTCACTCTGGCCCGATTGCAACATTTTGGCCAGACCGCCACCGAGCTGCACATGACCCAACCCAATGTCAGCCTGCATATCAAGCGGCTGGAGCAGGCGACCCGGGTGCGGCTGATCGAGCGCAGTCCGTTTCGCCTGACGCAGGCGGGGGAGCGGCTGCTGCAAAGCGCCGAGCGCACCATTGCCGAGCTGCAGCTCTGCCAGTCCGATCTCAATGCCCTCAACCAGCTCAGCCAGGGGACGCTGGCCATCGCCGCCAGCGACATCATCTCCCGCCTGCTGCTGATCCAGCCGTTCCAGCGCTTCAAGCGGGAGTTCCCCGGCATCGACCTTACCCTGTTCAACACCACTTCGGATCAGGCGGCCGAGCTGGTCAAGGCGGGCAAGGCGGATCTGGGCTTCGTGATGGCGCAAAAGCGCAGTGAGCCACTCTTCTATACCGAGCTGCAACAGGTGACCTGGTGCGCGCTGGGTCACGGCCTTGCCCGCTGGCAGGCACGGGCGCTGGCGGGAGAGAGCGACCCCCTCGACGAGCCGACCCTGATCCTGCTCGGTCACGACACCCGCACCCGGGCGTTGATCGACCCGTCCCTGCCGCTGCTGGCCTTGCCCCCCTGCCGCATCATGGAGGTGGGCAGCGTGGACGCCCAGCTCGATTGGGCCGAGGCGGGCTTTGGTGTCGCCATCGTGCCAGACTTCTCCCTGCATCCGCGCCTCAACCTCACCGCGCCGGTCACCAGCCTGAGCGACTTTCCTGGTACCAGTCTGGGCTACGTGGTGCGCCAGAATCAGGTGTTGTCGCGGGCCATCAAGCAGTTGCTGCATTGGGTGGAGGAGGAGATCCAGAAGCCCAACCCCTATCTGACCCGGGTGATGGAGCCGTAGCGGTACAGCAAGGTGAGCAGGCCTATCGGGGTGACTGTGCCGCCATCAATTGCGTCACTATCGAACGCGCGTAAACAATCAGGGCAGCCGAGGCTGCCCTGATGCATTTGTTGGCGCTGACCATTCAGGGTTGCAGCGGTGTGGCTGCGCTGGTGGCAGGGGCGGGAGGCGTGTCGGTTTTATCCTGCTGCGGAGTTTCGCCAGTCACCGAGCTGCTGGCAGGCTGGATTGCCTGCTCTTGCGGCGCAGTGGCCGCAGAGGCGCTTTGCGGCAACTGAGTCGAAACGGCAGCCGATGGTGATGGAACCGTTGGCGCTGCGGCAGAGGGAGCCACTCTTTCCCCCTCGGAGGTCGGCGTAGCAGTGAGCTCGGGGGTGACCTCGAGCGCCTCTTCGGGCAAGGAATTAACCTCTGTGGCTTCTGTCGTCACTGCGGCACTGCTGGTGGCGGTCGCGTCAGAGGGCGCAGTCGCCCCGTCGGCGGCACCCACCTGCTCTGCCGTTGGTGCCGCCTCCGAGGCCGATGGCGCTGGTGTTAACGGCTCCGGCGTCAGTTGTTCCGCGGTTAACTGCTCGGGGGTCAGTGGCAAGGGGGCTGGCGGTTGATCCGACATCCCCGCATGGAGGGGCAGCTCGGTTTGCGCCTGCAACTGCTCGGGGGTCACCTTGCTCAGGGCGGGATGCAGCCGGCTGAACTGTTTGACCCGGGCCAGCAGGGTATCGCGCACGGTTCGGACGATGGGGTCCGGCAGGCTGGCCAGCGCCACCAGTTCGGCACTCATCCCGATGTTGTTGATGGCGGTGGTCTGCCCCGGATAGAGGTTGGCGGCGATACGGCTGCGCTGGTAGTAGGGGTATTGCTTGAGCAGCCTGTCGATCTGCTCCCCTTCGATGGGAATGAGGCGCACCTTGCAGCGGCTGATCAGATCGCCGACCGCCAGACTGGGGTGACCGGCAACCACAAACGCGGCATCCAGCGATCCATCGCACAGCCCTTCCAGCGGTTCGCTGTCCGATTTGAGCTGATAGGCAGCAAACTGCCCGGGTTGCCATCCCATGGCTGCCATCAGGGCCTGGCTGGTGATCTGCTCACCGGCGCCGTTGTTGCCCGGATAGACCCGTTTCCCTTCGATATCTGCCAGGGTGGTGATGCCGCTATTGGGGGCGGCCAGCAGGGTCAACGACTCCTGATAGAGGCGAAACAGGCTGCGCAGCTCATTGTTGGCCCCCTGCCCACTGAAGGGGCCGGTGCCGTGCAGGGCGTGGTGCAACACATCGGACTGCACCAGCGCCAGCTGTACGTCCCCCTTGTCGAGTGCCTTGAGGTTGGCCATCGAGCCACGGGTGCTCTGCACGGTGCAGCTGTCCCCATGCAGGGCATGGCCGGCATTGAGCACCCGGCAGATGGCGCCACCGGTCGGGTAGTAGACCCCATTGAGCGGGCCCGTTCCGATAGTCAGCGCCTGGCTGCCAAAGGGGAGCAGCGCAGAGAGTGCACAGAGGGGGAGCAGAAGGTGACGCAAGATCCGTAGAGACATAATTGACCGTTGACTGAGTTGACCGCTGGCTGATGACACAGGGTAAAAGGGATGGGGCTTGCCCATCCCGTTGCTGGCTGATCAGGGCTTGTTGTTGAGGATTGCCCGCTCCATCCGCGCCAGCGCGTCGGTCAGCCGTGCCCTGGTGCAGCCGAAGTTGAGCCGCACGAACTGACCGTCGCCAAACTGGGTGCCGGGGGAGAGACCAACGCCGGCCTGCTCGAAGAAGGCGATGGGATCAGCAAGGCCAAGGGCGCTCACATCAATCCAGGCCAGATACGTCGCCTGATGGTTGGCCAGCTTGACGCCGGGCCAGCGGGCAACCGCCTGCTGGATCAGGGCCAGATTGGCTGCCAGATAGTCGAGTTGCTCGGTCAGCCACTGTTCGCCACCCTCATAGGCCGCTTCGGCGGCGACAAAGCCCAGCAGGTTGACGTCGGCGCTGATGCCGCGCATCGCCTGTTGCAGCCTGAAGCGCAGACGGGCGTTGGGGATAATGGCGAAGGAGCAGCAGAGACCGGCGATATTGAAGGTCTTGCTCGGGGCCATCATCACCGCGCAGCGCTCGGCTGCTTGTGCACTGATGGCGCCGTAGGGAATGTGGCGGGCGTTTTTATCCAGCAGCAGATCGCAGTGGATTTCATCGGAGCAGATCACCAGATTGTGGCGCGCAGCGATGGCATCGATGGCCAGCAGCTCGTCACGGGTGAAGATGGTGCCGCCCGGGTTGTGGGGGTTGCAGAGCAGCAGCAGATCTGCGGCGGGAGCCTGACGCTCCAGCTCTTCAAGATCCAGCACCCAGCGACCCGCTTCTTCAATCATCGGCACGGTGAGCAGGGGGCGATCATTGAAGCCCGGTGCCTGCAGGAAGGGGTAGTAGACCGGCTTGGGAGTGATGATACCGCGGCCATGCTGGCTCCACGCCTTGCAGGCGAGGTTAAGCCCCGGCACCACGCCGGGCAGGAACACCAGCCATTCGGGCTCGATGGTCCAGCCATAGCGGGTCGCCATCCGTTCGATAATGAGTTCGATCAGGCGCGGCGAGGGGCGTGAATAGCCGAAAATGCCGTGGGCGACCCGTTTGGTCAACGCCTCAATCACGGACGGGGGGGAGACAAAGTCGGTATCGGCAACCCACATGGGCAGCACATCCTGACCCTTGTACTTGTCCCATTTCAGGCTCATGGTGCCACTGCGGTCTACTTCCTGATCAAAATCAAACATGCGAACTCCTTGTGCTGGCAGGATGGGCTTTCACTCTACGGGGTCGCGGCCTCCCTCGCAAGGCGCACACCTGCTTATGCCATCCTTGAGCCCGCTCTTGATAGTGACATAAGATAGGCGCCGAATTTTCATACGGCTGCCGCCCGTTAGCCCGTATCGTCCTTCCAATCAGTGGTAACCCTATGAGCTTGTCGATAGCGGCGGTCAAACGCCCGGACCCCGTCTCTCTTTCATTTCTTGCCGTGACCTTTATGACCGGCGTCGCGGTGGCACTGCAGGTGCCTACCTTAAGTCTGTTTCTGGCCGAAGAGGTGCAGGTGCGCCCCTTTCTGGTCGGGCTCTTCTACACCATCAACGCTGTGGTGGGCATTCTGGTCAGCCAGTGGCTGGGCCATCGCTCCGACAACAAGGGGGATCGCAAGCGACTGATCCTGCGCTGCTGCTTTGCCGGGGTGGCGCTCTCCTTGCTGTTTGCCTGGAACCGCAACTACTGGTTGCTGGCGAGTCTGGGGGTGATGCTGGCGGCGCTGGCGGCCACTGCCAGCCCCCAGTTGTTTGCGCTGGCGCGGGAATACTCCGACAGCCGCAACCGACGGGCGGACATGTTCAGCTCGGTGATGCGGGCCCAGTTTTCGCTGGCCTGGGTCATAGGCCCGCCCATCGCCTTCGCGCTGGCCATCGGCTACGGTTTCGAGTTGATGTACCTGGCCTCGGCACTGGCCTACCTGCTCTGCGCCCTGGTGGTGTGGCGCTGGTTGCCCTCGCTGCCACTGCCCAAGCTGGCTGAAGAGAGCGAGCGGGTCAGCTGCTGGCGGGATCCGGCGGTGCGGGCACTCTTTATCGCCTCCACCCTGATGTGGACCTGCAACAGCATGTACCTCATCAATATGCCGCTCTACATCACTCGCGAGCTCGGGATGGATGAGAAGCTTGCCGGTATCCTGATGGGCACGGCAGCGGCGCTGGAGATCCCCTTCATGCTGCTGGCGGGTTACTACACGGCGCGCTTTGGCAAGCGCCCCATGATGTTGCTGGCGGTGCTGGCTGGCGCGGCCTTTTACACAGGTCTGGTGACCCTCACCGACCAATACGCCCTGATCGCCTTGCAGCTGTTCAACGCCATCTTCATCGGTATCGTGGCGGGGATCGGCATGTCTTACTTTCAGGATCTGATGCCGGGGCGGGCCGGGGTGGCGACTACCCTGTTTGCCAACAGCATCCGCACCGGCTCCATCATGGCTGGGGCCATCGCCGGTGTGGTGGCGGAGGTGTGGAGTTTCCACGGGGTCTTTATGGTGGCGCTGGGATTGGCACTGGTGGCACTGGCCGCCAGCTGGCGGGTGCCCAACGTCTGACGGGGGGGCTGGCTGTTATTTGTCGTGTTGGGGCTGGGTGTGCGGAAGCGGCGCTGATTCGCCCTGATATTCGTTGCGCAGGCAGCGCAGCAGCAGCTCGGTCGCAGGACCGAGAGATTCGGGGGAGAGGGTCAGCAGGTAGGTGTAGAGGTGGCGCTCGTTGCCGCTCTCCAGATCCAGCTGTATGAGTGAACCTTCCGCCAGCTCCCGCTCTACCAGATGGCGCGGCAGCCAGGCATAGCCGAGGCCGAGGCGCAGCATGGCGAGCACTTCGTGGTAGTGGGTCGCCTTCCAGCCGGTGTCATCTGCATCGTTCCAGTCCACCGAGCGGTGAATGGGGGGATGAAGGCTGATCTGGTTGTGGCTGGTCAATACATCGCTGCGGATGGGCCCCTCCTCTTGCGCCAGCGGATGGCTGGCGGCGCAGAGGGGCAGCAGGCACACCTCGTCCAGCAGCAGACCGGTGCGATCGCCGGGCAGGTGCTCGGAGAGCATCAGATCCCCCGGTTGCAGGGCGTTGAAGTGGCAGTGAATGCGTTCGTGCAGGTTGACTCGGCAACCCCGGCTGCGGGGATAGAAGCTGGCCAGCGCCCGATAGAGGCGATCCCTTGGTTGCAGCGCCGAGACATAGAGGTTGATCTGCGGCTCCCACTGCCGCTCCAGGTTGTTGGCCAGATTCTCCAGCTCCTCCACCTGCTGGCTCAACTGACGGGCCCGCTTGAGGAAGATCTCGCCCGCCGGCGTAAGCACCGCCTTGCGGCCGCGCACCTCCAGCAAGGGCACCCCCAGACTCTGCTGCAACTTTGCAACCGCATGATTGAGGGAGGACTGGCTCTTGTTCAGCGCCTCGGCCGCCTGGGCGTAGCCGCCGCAGTCGACCACCGCCTGAAAGATCCGCCATTGCTCAAACGTGCTCTTGGGACGAAACATAGTTCAACCTGATTGGAGATAGGATGGTCAGTGGTTCGAACAGGGAGCCTGTGCCCCCTATTCAATTTAACCCCTGCCGCACAACACTCTGGGTATTTTATTGATTTATTTGGGCTGAGCCGCCTGTTTATTTTGGCTGAGCCACAAAGGTCTGGCCGGTTTTGCCGCGGCTGTCCGACCCCATCAGGTAGAGGTAGAGCGGCATCAGGTCGGCCGGAGTCTTGAGGTTCATGGGATCTTCCGCCGGGAAGGCGCTGGCGCGCATCTTGGTACGGGTGCCGCCCGGATTGAGGGTATTGACCCGCACACCTGTGTTCTCAAGCTCGTCGGCCAGCACTTCCATCATCCCCTCGATGGCAAATTTGGAGATGGCATAGGTGCCCCAGTAGGCGCGCCCCTTGCGTCCCACACTGGAGGAGGTGTAGACGATGGAGGCATCGCCCTGCGCCTTGGCTGTCTGGCGCAGCAGCGGCAGCAGCGCCTGGGTCAGCAGGAATTCCGATTTGACGTTGACCTGCATCACCTCGTCCCACTCCTTCTCCTGAATATGTTCAAACGGAGAGAGGGTGCCAAGCAGGCCGGCGTTGAACAGCACGCCGTCGAGGCGGCCAAACTGCTGGGCGAAGGTTTCGGCCATGCCGCGGTAGTGGGCGGCGGTGGCACCTTTCAGATCCACCGGCACGATGGCGGGCAGCGGGTAACCGGCGGCTTCAATCTGGTCATACACGGCTTCGAGTTTGGCGCTGGTGCGGCCGAGCAGGATCACGGTGGCGCCGTGGGCAGCGTAGGTGAGGGCGGCTTCGCGGCCGATCCCGTCGCCGGCACCGGTGACCAGAATGACTTTATCCTTTAGCAGATCGCGGGGTGCCTGATAATCGAGCATGACAACTCCTGTTAACAAATTCCGGCCATAAGTGCATGGCAATCGGCGCCAAGTGTACTGATCCGCGCGCCTGTTTGACCAGCCAGCGGCAAGAAAAATGTGAAGAAAATAGAGAGGTTGTGATGCTCGGGTTGGTTTTTCCGGGCTCTGGCTGCGATTTTTTGCGCGCCTCCATCAAACTCCCTAGAATGTGACGAAAACCGATCCATTCTGGAGTCCATCGTGACATTTCTGACCGAATATGGCCTGTTTCTGGCCAAGACAGTGACCTTCCTGCTGGCCATCGGCGCCATCATCCTGATGATTGTGAGCACTCGCCAGCCGAAAGCGCGCAAGGGTGAGCTGGTGGTGACCGATCTCTCGAGCGAGCTGGAGCAGGGGCAATTTGCCCTCAAGAGCGCGCTCGCCAGCAAGGCCGAGCGCAAGGTGATGGAAAAGCAGCAAAAAGAGGAGCAGAAGAAGCGTGCCAAGGCGGGGGATGAGCGCAGTCGCCTGTTCGTGCTCGATTTCAACGGCAGCATGGATGCCAAAGAGGTGGCCTCCCTGCGCGAGGAGGTGAGCGCGGTGATTGGCGTCGCCCAGCCCGGCGACGAGGTGCTGCTGCGGCTCGAATCCGGTGGCGGCGTGGTGCATGGCTATGGTTTGGCCGCTTCCCAGTTGCAGCGACTGCGCGATCGTGACATCAAGCTCACCGTGGCTATCGATAAGGTGGCGGCGAGCGGTGGCTACATGATGGCCTGTGTGGCAGACAAGATCCTGGCTGCCCCCTTTGCCATCGTCGGCTCCATCGGGGTGATCGCCCAGATGCCGAACTTCAACAAGTTGTTGAAAAAGCATGATATCGAATTCGAGATGCACACCGCCGGTCAGTACAAGCGCACCATCACCATGTTTGGCGAGAACGACGATCTGGGGCGCGAGAAGTTTCGCGAGGAGCTGGCGGCGATCCACGAGCGCTTCAAGGCCTTTGTGGCCGAACACCGCCCGCAACTCGATATCGATCAGGTCACGACCGGTGAACACTGGCTGGCGAGTCAGGCCAAGGGGCTGGGGCTGGTGGATACCCTCTGCACTAGCGATGACTATCTGCTGGCGCAGGCCAGCCACCACAAGGTGATCGGCATCAGCTATCGCAAGCCAAAAAGCCTGACCCAGAAGTTGGGGCAGCAGGGCGCGCAGGCGCTCGAGGCAGGACTTGGGCGGCTGTGGCAGCAAAGCCCCTGGCGCTAAGCTTGGCCCTCTGGCGCTAGCCGGAGGGACATCCCGTGATAAAAAGGCCAGCCGATGCCCATCGGCTGGCCTTTTTGCATCCAGTTGCACCTTGTCGGTGAGCGAGGGTTGTTTCTATTGAGGCCCCCTGTTACAACTGAATGCTTTCCCCGTTTATGACAGGATCTTGTGGTAAGAGCTGCGGGGCATGGAGCATAGCGATGGCATGGAGCACCTTCAGGCAATTTACCCCGCTGGTCTGGATCGTCATTCTGGGTACCTTCATGGTGCGTACCAGCTACTACATGGTGTGGCCCTTCCTCTCCATTCTGCTCTATCGGGAGTATGACCTTTCGGCCACCTTCATTGGCCTGTTACTGGGTGGCTCGATGGCCCTCTCTACCCTGGTCAGTTTTTACGGTGGCTGGCTCTCTGATCGCTTCGGGCGGCGCAGCATACTGCTGGCCGGTTGTCTGGTGGCGATGCTCTGTTTCGGCCTGCTCGGTTTCTCCCATGCGGTGTTCTGGCTCGGGGTCGGGGTGATGGGCAGCGGCCTCTCGTCGGGGCTCATCGATGCCCCCGGTAAGGCGTTGATGGCCGACAGTCTGGCCTCGGCCAAGGCGAGGGAGCTGGCACTGCACCTGCGCTATTTTCTGCTCAACCTGGGGGCGGCGTTGGGGCCTCTGCTCGGGGTGACCCTCGGGATCAACGCCCAGCAGGAGACCTTCCTGTTTCTGGTGGTAAGCTATTTGCTGCTGGCGCTGGCCTTTGGCTGGGGATTTCGCCGGGCTGGCAGCACAGGCAAGCCGGGAGCTGCTGGCCCTGGACTGCGGGATGCTATCAAGGTGTTGCTGGCGGATCGCGCCTTCCTGCTGCTGGTGATGGCCAATCTCCTGATGGTGCTGGTCTACTCCCAGTTTCACTCGCCGCTGGTGCAGTACCTGACCCGGGCTGGTATGCCGCAGGTGGCCGAGCTGGTTGCTCTGCTGGTGGCGACCAATGCCCTGACCGTGGTGCTGCTGCAATTTCCGCTGCTGCGGTTGTTGTCACGCTGGCCGGTGCGGGTACGGCTTCATATCGGCATGGCGCTCTTTCTGGCGGCCCAGCTGCTCTTCGCGCTGGGGGACCCGATGGTGCGCAGCCACTGGTTTGGCGCCGTGCTGTTGCTCAGCATCGGCGAGACCATCCTCTTCCCCCTGCTCAACGTGCTGATCGACCAGATGGCCCCCACTCACCTCAAGGGAAGCTATTTTGGCGCCAGTGCACTGGCCGGGTTGGGAGGGGCCGCTGGCGCCCTGCTGGGAGGCTGGATCCTCGAGCAGTGGAGTGGTCAGTTGCTCTATGTGCTGATGGCGCTGCTTTGTGTAGCGATTTTTGCGCTTTATGAGTGGGGGGCCAGAGTACAGCGTCCCGCTGTGGCCACGTCTGTGGTTGAGCGTAGCTGACCCGGTTAATGCGGGGATCTGTGATGCTGAATGTTCAGTGCGTGCTACCCGGCGTCTTCTCTTTGAGCGCCTTCTTGGCTGCGTACATCCTCTCGTCGGCGAGCCGGATCAGGTTTAGCCCATCGTCGTAGTGCTCCGGTCCGGTCTGCACTATGCCGATACTGAGGGTGAGATCGCCCAGCTGCTCCTTGACGGTGTTGACCAATCGTTTGAGATAGATATCCCGCGCCTGACTCTCGTTGCAGTTGGGCAGGATCAGGCAGAACTCATCTCCGCCATAACGAAAGCAGCTGTCTTCGGCGCGAAAGACCTGACGGATGCAGTTGCCGACGATGCGCAGGATCTCGTCTCCGCGCTGGTGACCTTCGGTATCGTTGATTTGCTTGAAGTTGTCGATATCGAGATAGGCGATGGCCATGGGTTCGGCACGGCGCTGACAGGTGCGCAGGCTCAGCAGCAACAGCTCGTTGAGGTGGCGAACGTTGAGCAATCCGGTCAGGGCATCGGTGCGGTTCAGCTCCTCCAGTTGTTTGGTACGCTCGCGAACTTTCTGCTCCAGACTCTTGGCATAGTTCTCCGACTTCTCTCTGGATGACTCTATTTCCGACACCAGACTGCGAATGTAGGTTTCGAAGACCAGAGTGATGTCGAACAGAAAGAGTTTGTCCAGGGCGGCCAGCATGACGAGGCGCTCCGGTTCATCGCGGATCTGCTCGAACATATCCTCGATCAGCAGGGCTTTGAGGGTGTTGATGGCGGCCAGATAGAGCTTGGGTTCGACCCCGATCCGCTTGTGAACCAGCCCGATCCGAAGCCGGTTGTTGACGTACTCCAAATCGTAATGGCCGCTGAAGAGATCGAGCACATAGCGCCGTTGCGCGGTGCGCAACCGTATGAGGGTATCGGCATCCCCGATCAACAGGGCGATTTCGGTGATGGCCGTCTGCTGCTGGTAGAAGCGATCTACCAGGGCGTCGATCCGTGGTTCTATCTTGCTGCAATAACTTGCCAGCCGCGCCACATCCTGTTCATTGAGCAGCAATAACTCCTTGCGATGGGCAATTTCAAAGTCGGTGATCCTCATCTGCTCAAGCAGGGTCTGTTCGGTCGGATTCATCGTCGTCCTCGGTTTATTACTGGGCGTTACGCTGTCCGTGAGGTGGGACAAACAAGCTGGCGTGGCAATTGATAGTGTAGTCAGTGAGGCTGGGGCGCGCGCAATGCCCCCGCGTGGCGGGGGCTATGGAGGGTCAGGTGAAGGCTAAAGGGGCAAGAGATCCGGAGGGGGAGATCAGAAGGTCAGCACCTTGTCGGCAGCCAGGGTCCATTGGGCCAGCATCGGCAGGGTGCCGACCTCAATGCCCTCGATCAGCGGCAGGGCTGTGATGCCACGGGCATCGGTGCAGGTCTTGCACAGGCGAATGGTGACGCCCTGGGCCAGCAGGATCTCCAGCATCTGGCGCAGGTTGTATCCCTCGGCCGGTGCCTGACCGGCCAGCGCCGCGCTCACCGCATCGGACATCAGGAACAGCTTCAGGCTGGCACCACCCTGTTCGTTGAGGGCGATAGCGAGACGCAGGGCGTTGAACAGGGATTCGCTGCCATAGGGGGCACCGTTGGCAATGACCACAATTTGTTGATTCATAACAGACTCCCGATTGGAAAGAGCGCCATTGTAGAACCAACAGGGTGGCAATTGCGTGATGTTGCACAACTTCTGTCGCACCTTTTTCCCGCTTGCTTGACCCTGTCGCCGATCGAGGTTTTTATGGTCAGCTCGCAAACAAGACCGGATGAATCGAGATGTGGAAAGTATTGGGAGCCGGCTTGCTGCTATTGGCGGGTCAGGCCTTTGGCAGTGAGGCGGTCGGTTGCAAGGCCCGTCTGCAGGCCGTCAACGACCAGCTGGTGTTTGCCAAAGCACACAACAACGCTGGGCAGATTGCCGGGCTCGAACAGGCAGCGCGCAATATCAAGGCCAACTGTACCGATGAAGGTCTGCTCAAGGAGCAGAAAGAGCGGGTTAACAAACTGCGCGGCGAGGTGGACGAGCGCCTGCTCGAGCTGCAGGAGGCGAGAGTCAGTGGCAAACCGGAGAAGATTGCCAAGCGGCAGGCCAGGCTGGAGGAGTCCCAGACCCGGATGCTGGAGGCCCAGCGGGAGCTGGACAAACTGATCCGGCTGGTCGGCAAGTGATAGCCAGCCGCTGCACGCAGGATCAAAAAAGGCCGATTACTCGGCCTTTTTTTCGTTTTACGGTCTGTGCATCAGCTACTGCCTGTGCATCCGCACAAACTTCTCCATCAGCTGATCTTCGGTCTCCACATGAGCGGGATCCCAGATGATGCAGTCGATAGGGCAGACACTGATGCAGGTCGGCTTCTCATAGTGACCGACGCACTCGGTGCAGCGACTGGGGTCGATCTCGTAGATCTCCTCACCCAGGCTGATGGCCTGGTTGGGGCACTCGGGATCGCACATGTCACAGTTGATGCACTTGTCGGTGATGAGCAGCGCCATCTCAGGCCGCCGTGTGCGGGTTGCGGGTATCCTGGCTGTCGCCCAGATTGCGCAGCAAAATGCCGTAGTTCACATCCAGATCTTTCGGGACCGGCACATAGACCACGTGACCGTTGCCCGGCGCGGTATCGATAAGCTCGCCCTTGCGGTTCTCCATCTGCTCCAGATTGAAACGGACGTTGCCCTGCGGGGTCATCAGCTCCAGATTGTTGCCCACCAGGAACTTGTTCTTCACCTCGACCTCGACCATGTCACCTTTGCGTCCGGTGATTTCGCCGACAAACTGCTGGGTGTCGGAGACGGAGTAGCCGTAGTCGTAGTTCTGGTATTCGCTGTGGTTGTGACGGCGCAGGAAGCCCTCGGTGTAGCCGCGGTGGGCCAGATTTTCGAGGGTGCCCATCAGGCTGCGGTCGAACGGACGACCCGCCACCGCATCGTCGATGGCCTTGCGGTAAACCTGCGCGGTACGGGCGCAGTAATAGAAAGACTTGGTGCGTCCTTCGATTTTCAGGGAGTGAACGCCCATCTTGGTCAGTCGCTCGACGTGCTCGACGGCGCGCAAGTCCTTGGAGTTCATGATGTAGGTGCCGTGCTCGTCCTCGAACGCGCTCATGTACTCGCCCGGGCGATTGGACTCTTCCAGCAGCACCAGGGCATCAGTCGGCTTGCCAAGGCCTAGCGTGTTGTCCGGACGCACTTTGATCGGCTCCTGACGGTGGACGATCTGGCCCACGTCATCTTCTTTACCCTCGTGCACCTTGTACTCCCAGCGGCAGGAGTTGGTGCAGGTGCCCTGGTTGGGGTCGCGCTTGTTGATGTAACCGGAGAGCAGGCAGCGGCCCGAGTAGGCCATGCACAGGGCGCCGTGGACGAAGACTTCCAGCTCCATCTCCGGCACCTGTATGCGGATCTCTTCGATCTCGTCAAGTGACAGCTCGCGCGACAGGATGGCGCGGGTCAGGCCCATCTGATGCCAAAACTTCACCGTCGCCCAGTTGACCGCGTTGGCCTGCACCGAGAGGTGAATGGGCATATCCGGGAAGGCTTCACGCATCATCATGATGAGACCTGGGTCAGACATGATCAGCGCATCCGGCTTCATCTCCACCACAGGGCGCATGTCGCGGATAAAGGTCTTGAGCTTGGAGTTGTGGGGCTGGATGTTGGCCACCACATAGAACTGCTTGCCCAGCGCATGGGCTTCGTTGATGCCCAGCTGCAGGTTTTCGTGATCGAATTCGTTGTTGCGCACCCGCAGGCTGTAGCGCGGCTGGCCCGCATAGACGGCATCGGCGCCATAGGCATAGGCGTAACGCATATTCTTGAGGGAACCTGCGGGGGAGAGCAATTCTGGTTTAAACATGGCGGACTCTTTATATCTGATTGCAAATCAGGACGATGCCACCTGATGGCATCGTAGTGGTTGAGTTGCGGTGCAAGATGCCCTCCGAGAGGAGGCTCAATGTAGCGCGACCCGATGACGGCATATCCGGGGCCTATCTACAGACGATGCGCCGGATATTCGGGGTGCGAGATTGTACTCGCACCCACGTCATCATGCAATTTGGCAGGAATATCCTGTGAATGGAAAATCAGTTTTTGGGTAATCTTTGATGGTGGGTTAGCGATAGTTGCTGATGCTCAATTATCCAGTGCGAGTTGAAAAGCGGGGAACTGTTCACTCATAAAATTGCGGGGGCTGTGGCCATTGCCTGCGCTGGCCAGCCATTCCCAATCCAGTTTTGGCGAGCCCGCTTTGAAGCGTTGATAGGCAACGCCCTGATGAATGGTCAGAAAGAGGGTCGTGGGGAGTCCCAGCTTGTTGCTGTAGCGCACCATCAGATCGCCCTGATAGTCGTTGCTGATTCTGACTTTGAGCGCCTGCAGTGTCAGACCGGTGGCGTGACCATGCTCGTCCCAGACTTCAAACATGATGTGAACACTCTGATGTCGATGATGCCACGATGAGCAAGATGGGATGCAATTGCAACTGTCAGATCTGACAAGTCCGAAAAAGTGTGAGGGGAATGGCAGAAAGCGAAAACCCGGCGCGAGGCCGGGTTTTCTTGAATGATGGTGGAGGGAGAAGGATTCGAACCTTCGAAGGCAGAGCCGTCAGATTTACAGTCTGATCCCTTTGGCCGCTCGGGAACCCCTCCACAGGGGCAAAGCAAATTGTATTCAGCCATTGCAATCAGGGAAATGGTGGAGGGAGAAGGATTCGAACCTTCGAAGGCAGAGCCGTCAGATTTACAGTCTGATCCCTTTGGCCGCTCGGGAACCCCTCCACGGGGTATTTCCTGATTTTCACTACTTTTGCACTTGAATGGTGGAGGGAGAAGGATTCGAACCTTCGAAGGCAGAGCCGTCAGATTTACAGTCTGATCCCTTTGGCCGCTCGGGAACCCCTCCCCAAGTGCGAGGCGCATACTATCAGATCCAGAGGCTTTGTGAACCCCTTGATGAGGCATCTGGCAGTAAAAAATGACTGTTCGTCGATTTTTTGATACATCCAGCTCAAAATTCAAGCTTATCAGCAAGTTGTGCGCTGCTTTTCTGCACAAAACAGCATCCGTGCAAGCTGGCGAGTGCGCTGAAGATGAGGCAGATAGCAGAAGACCGCCAGCGTTGGCGGTCTTGCCTGGCATCACATCTAGCGCTGGAACGGGTAGACCGAACCCAGTTTCAGGATCTGGGTCAGCTCGTCCAGTGCGCTGCGGGACTCCTGCACCAGTGCCGGATCCCGCAGGTCATCGAGGGTCAGGCGGTCGCGGTAGTGGCGATCGACCCAGCCATCGAGGCGGGCAAACTGGCTGTCGTTGATAAGGCAGGCCGGATTGACCGCAGCGAGTTCCTGATCGTTCATGGCGACCCGCAGTCGCAGGCAGGCCGGGCCGCCACCATTACGCATGCTCTGTTTCACATCCATATAGTGGACCGCCTTGATCGGAGTCTCCTGCGTCAGCAGCTTGCCAAGATAGGCCGACACCGCCGGATTATCGCGGCACTCGGTGGGGGCGATAATGGCCATCTCGCCGCTCGGCAGGGTGAGGATCTGGGTGTTGAACAGGTAGGATTTCACCGCATCCAGCACGGATACCTCGGCGGTTGGCACTTCGATAAAGTGCAAATTCCCCTCGCCAAACTTGCCGCGGATCTCGGTCAGTACCGCTTCGGTGTTGAGGAACGCTTGCTGGTGGAAGAAGAGCACGTTCTGGTTGCCCACCGCGATCACATCGTTATGGAATACCCCCTGATCGATCACCTCCGGGTTTTGCTGAATAAACACCACGCTCTCCTCGCCAAGGCCATGCAGGCGGGCGATGGCCTGGCTTGCTTCCAGAGTCTGGCGGGCCGGGTAGCGCTTCGGCGCCGGGCGGGAGTAGTCAAAGGCGCTGCGGCCATAGACAAACAGCTCGACCCCCGCCTCGCCATAGGCACGGCAGAGGCGGGTGTGGTTGGCCGCCCCCTCGTCGCCGAAGTGGTCATTCTCCGGCAGATGGAGGTGGTGGCTGAAGTGGCGATCGTTGTTGAACACTCCGCGCAGGATACGGCCCGTGACGTCGGGCTCCAGGGAGCGGTGAAACTTGTTGGTCAGGTTGGCGGGGGTGAAGTGAATGCGGCCATCCTGGGTATCGGCACTGGGAGAGACGGTGGCGGCGTTGGCTGTCCACATGCTGGAGGCTGAATAGCAGGCAGCCAGTACGGCGGGAGCCTGTTTGGCGGCCTGTTCCAGCGCCCGGGCATCGTTGCCGGTGAAGCCGAGGCGGCGCAGGGTAGCGAGGTCGGGACGCTCTTGTGGCGCCAGTACCCCCTGGGTCATGCCAAGCTCGGTCAGCGCCTTCATCTTGCGTAGCCCCTGCTTGGCGGCCTCTTTCGGATTGGAAGCCTCCTGGGCATTGCTCTGGGAGGCAACATTGCCGTAGGAGAGGCCGGCATAGTTATGAGTCGGGCCGACCAGACCGTCGAAATTGACCTCGAAGTGCTTCATTGAGTACATCCTTTCGATTTTTATGATGGGTAGCGGTTCCTTCCGCGCACAATGCGTCGGGGTTGGGCCATTATAAAGAGATTTTATGTTTTTGTAACAAGCCGGTAACCAGCAGACGTTTTTATGTCGTTTCAGATATAAAAAGAGGGGCGGTATGGCAGAAAATTGAAAAAGCGGTTGCGTCCGGCCTGTTGCCTTCGCATTAATAAATAAAGAAGCAATAAAAGAAGCCGTGTGGTTCGGGCTGGTCAGGCAAATTTGCTCACAAGATTGCTTTTTCGCGCCAAATCTCTTATACAGCCCCACAAAACCGCACACCAACCCCGTCGGGTGCAATGAGGATAATAGTTACAGCATGGGCAAATCACTGGTCATAGTGGAGTCTCCGGCCAAGGCCAAGACGATCAACAAATATCTGGGCAAGGACTACGTGGTGAAATCCAGCGTTGGTCATGTTCGCGATCTGCCCACCAGCGGCAGCGCCAGCACCGAGCCCAAGAAACCTGTCATTCGCGGCATCAAGTTAAGCGAATCCGAGAAGGCTGCCAAGGATCGCAAGGCCCTGTTTGCCCGGATGGGTATCAATCCGACCGCTGGCTGGCAGGCCAACTACCAGATTTTGCCCGGCAAGGAGAAGGTGGTCAGCGAGTTGCAAAGTCTGGCCGAGAAAGCCGACACCATCTATCTCGCAACCGACTTGGATAGAGAAGGAGAAGCGATCGCCTGGCACCTGCGCGAGATCATCGGTGGCGACGACAGCCGCTACAAGCGCGTGGTGTTCAACGAGATCACCAAGAGCGCCATCAAGGAGGCGTTTGCCCAGCCGTCCGAACTCAATATTGACCGCGTCAATGCCCAGCAGGCCCGTCGTTTCCTCGACCGCGTGGTGGGTTACATGGTTTCCCCGCTGCTGTGGAAAAAGCTGGCCCGTGGTCTCTCCGCCGGTCGGGTACAGTCCGTTGCGGTGCGTCTCATCGTCGATAAAGAGCGCGAAATCAAGGCGTTCGTTCCGGTCGAGTTCTGGGATCTCAATGCCGACCTGCTGACCGCCGACAAGAGCGATCTGCGGATGGAAGTGGTCAGCCGCAACGGGGCTGACTTCAAGCCCGTGACCCAGGCCGAGACCTTTGCCGCTGTCGCAGCCCTGGAAGGGGTCGACTACAAGGTGGTGAACCGGGAAGACAAGCCGACCGGCTCCAAGCCATCCGCGCCGTTTATCACCTCCACCCTGCAGCAGGCGGCCTCTACCCGTCTGAGCTTCGGGGTCAAGAAGACCATGATGATGGCCCAGCGTCTCTATGAAGCGGGTTACATCACCTATATGCGTACCGACTCCACCAACCTCAGCAAAGAGGCGGTTGAGGCGGTGCGTGAATATATCGGCGAGCAGTATGGCGCGGCCTATCTGCCAGCCGAGCCGAATCTGTATGGCGCCAAGGCCAATGCTCAGGAAGCGCACGAGGCGATCCGCCCCTCCAACGTACAGGTGACAGCCGAGATGCTGGAAGGGATGGAGCCGGATGCCATGCGTCTGTACGACCTCATCTGGCGTCAGTTTGTCGCCTGCCAGATGACCCCGGCTCAGTACGACTCTTCCACCCTGACCGTCAAGGCGGGTGAGTTCGAGCTCAAGGCCCGTGGCCGTACCCTGCGCTTCGCAGGTTGGACCAAGGCACTGCCGCCGATGGGTCGCAAGGGCGAAGATAGCCAGCTGCCTGCGGTCACCGTGGGCGAGGTGCTGAAACTGGTCAAGCTGGATCCGCGCCAGCACTTCACCAAGCCGCCTGCCCGTTTCACCGAAGCGGCGCTGGTGCGCGAGCTGGAAAAACGTGGCATCGGCCGTCCGTCAACCTATGCCTCCATCATCTCCACTATCGTCGATCGCGGTTATGTACGGGTCGAGAGCCGCCGTTTCTTCGCCGAGAAGATGGGCGAGATTGTCACCGATCGTCTGGTGGAGAACTTCGTCGAGCTGATGAACTACGAGTTCACCGCCAAGATGGAAGACAAGCTCGATGGCATCGCCGAAGGGAGCTTGGAGTGGAAGAAGGTGCTGGACGCTTTCTACGCCGAGTTTACCCAGGAGCTGGAGAAGGCTGACAAGGCGCCCGAAGAGGGCGGCATGCGTGCCAACCAGATGGTGATGACTGACATCGACTGCCCGGATTGCGGCCGCAAGATGGGTATTCGTACCGCCACCACCGGCGTGTTCCTTGGTTGCTCCGGCTATGCTTTGTCGCCGAAAGAGCGCTGCAAGAAGACCATCAACCTGGTCTCTGCCGACGAGTTTGTCTCCGCCACTGACGGCGAAGAGGCGGAAACCGAAGCGCTGCGCGCCAAGCACCGCTGCGGTGTCTGTGGTACAGCGATGGATGCCTACATCATCGATGACAGCCGCAAGCTGCACGTCTGTGGTCGCAACCCGGACTGCGATGGCTACGAGATCGAGAAGGGCCAGTTCAAGCTCAAGGGCTACGAAGGGCCGAGCATCGAGTGCGACCGTTGCGGAGCCGAGATGCAGCTCAAGAACGGCCGTTTCGGCAAGTACATGGGCTGCACCAACGAGACCTGCAAGAACACTCGCAAGATCCTGAAAAATGGCGACATCGCGCCGCCGAAGGAGGATCCGGTGCCGCTGCCGGAGCTCAAGTGCACCCAGTCCGATGCCCACTTTGTGCTGCGTGACGGGGCTGCCGGTCTGTTCCTGGCGGCCAGCAACTTCCCCAAATCCCGCGAGACCCGCGCGCCGCTGGTGGAAGAGCTCAAGCGCTTCAAGGATCGCATCTCCGCCAAGCACAAGTATCTGGCCGGTGCCCCGCTCACCGATCCGGACGGCAACCCCGCTATTGTGCGCTTCAGTCGCAAGACCAAGGAGCAGTACGTGATGAGCGAGGTCAACGGCAAGGCGACCGGTTGGACCGCTCACTACGACAACGGTACCTGGCAAGAGAGTTTGCCAAAGGCTAAAAAAGCCTGATGAAAAGAGGCCCCGATAAGGGGCCTCTTTGCTTATGGATAGCGGTATACTGAGACAGCTGCAAGGAGTGCAGCTGTCGTCAATCGCGAAGTAGACAAGGAGGTTGAGATGGAGATTAACGAGATCCGGCCAGGCATGAGCTGCATGACCCGGGAAGGGGCGGCCTATGTGCTGGAGGTTGACCGGCAGAGCCTGCTGGTGCTGCTGC
Source organism: Aeromonas sp. R5-4 (assembly GCF_040908215.1). NCBI lineage: Bacteria > Pseudomonadati > Pseudomonadota > Gammaproteobacteria > Aeromonadales > Aeromonadaceae > Aeromonas > Aeromonas sp. R5-4. Next base: position 235,715 of record NZ_JBFODG010000033.1, read on the forward strand.
AGCGCGCGGATGAGACCATACCGGTGCAGGTGCGCAGCGACGAGATCCTGGCGCCGCTGGAGTGATCCAGCGGTGATCCCCTCAAAACGGCAGTAGAAAAATCAGCTCGGCCAGATCGGGCTGCCATTGCCACTCCTTCATTCTGACCCGCCCACCGATCACCACGACCCCTTCTTGCTGCAGGCGTCCCGTCTGTTCGGCAAAGCCTGGCGACCCTTTCGGTAACGAGATGGTGCCCGCTGCGCCCAGCACCCGATGCCACGGCAGTACCTTGTCGGTTTCCCGCAGCACTTTGCCCACCAGTCTTGCCCGTCCTGGCAACCCGGCCAGATCGGCCACCTGACCATAGCTGACCACCCGGCCTGCCGGGATCAGGGCGATGATCGCTTCGATACGGGCCGTTTTGTTCAATGGGGATGGACTTGGTTCAATGCTCATAGACCCGATTCGTCAAAAACAACAGAAGCGCCATTGTGGCGCTTCTGTCATGGGGCTGGCAATGATTCAGCCGAAGGTCTGGCTAAGCCCCTTCAGTTGCTTGGCCCGTTCCAGCAGAGCCTGACTGGAGTGATCGACATCCAGCATCTTCTGACTGTTGGCGTGGGAGTACTCGGAGATCTGGTGGATGCTGCGGCTGATCTCCTCCACGACCGCTTGTTGCTGCTCTGCAGCGGTGGCGATCTGGGTGGAGTGTTCGGTGACCAGCTCTATCTCTGCCAGCACGGTATGGAGGCTGCTGGCGCCCTGGCGGGTCATCTCGGCACATGCGCGGGTCTGTTGCAGGTTCTCCTGCATCATCCCCTTCCAACGTCCCAGCGTGTGCTGGATCTGCTTGATGCTGCCCTGGATCTGCTCGGTCGCCTTGTGGGTGCGGGTCGATAGAGTACGCACCTCGTCTGCGACCACCGCAAAACCACGGCCCTGCTCCCCGGCGCGAGCGGCTTCGATAGCGGCGTTGAGGGCCAGCAGGTTAGTCTGCTCGGCGATGCCCTGGATCTCGCCCATGACACTGCCAATCCGTTCGGATTCACTGGCGAGCTCTACCGCCGAGTTGAACGCCAGCTCTGCCTGTTTGGCGAGCTGTTCGATCTGTTGCTCGGTCTGGTTCAACTGTTGGTTGGTTTGTTCACAACGATTGCGAGCTTCGTTGACCTGACCGTTGGAGTCTTGAATGTTGCGGGCGATCTCGTGAGCTGTGTTGGCCATTTGAGTCATAGCTGTAGCCATCTGCTGGGTCTGGGCATCTTGCTCGTTGATATCGAGACAGGCCTGATGAGAGGCCTGCTTCAAATTGATGGCCAAGGTTTGCAGAGGTGCCGTGGCATCGTTGATCCGCCCCAACACGGTTCGGATGCGGGCCTGCAGCATCTTGATATGAAAATCGGCAATGGCGCCGGGGTTGTCACCGGAGTAGACCAGTCGGGTCAGACTGTCGTATTCACGGCCCAGTTGCTGCAGATAGTGGGGCAGGGCAAAGAGCTCGCGCCAGTAGGCTCCGCCAATAAGCAACAGGGGCAGCAGCATCAGCAGGACGGTCATGGCCCCTTGGCTGGCGAAGGCCCAGCCCATCAGGCCGAGCAGCAGCAGGGTGATGGCCGGGGTGCGCACTTTGACAAGAGAGGGGAGGTTGCTGCTGTTGCCGCGCTCGGCCTTGAGCAGAGCTTGGTAGGTCTGAGCAGCGATGCGCTTGAATTGGGGCTCGGGCTTGCAGCGTACCGACTGGTAGCCGCTGATCCTGTTGCCTTCATAGATGGGGGTCACATAGGCATCTACCCAGTAGTAACGACCATCCTTGCAGCGATTCTTGACGATGCCGCGCCAGGGTTTGCCCTCCTTGAGGCGGGCCCAGAGATCGGCGAAGGCGGCCTTGGGCATGTCGGGGTGGCGTACCAGATTGTGGTTGTGACCGACCAGCTCGTCGGCGCTATAGCCGGCGATGGTGCAAAAAGCCGGATTGGCATAAGTGATCACCCCGCGCAGGTCAGTGGTGGAGACCAGTTGTACGTCGGCAGGAAACTCCACTTCGCTATCCAGGGTATGGACATCTCTGCGGGCCATAGGAATACGCTCCGATGTTCTTGTTGATAATGTTGTCGTTGTTATTGTGGCAGATCTGGAGGTGGCCGCAGGCTCGCGCCAGCAGGAGGCAGACCAGCTTCATTGGGGGCTGGATTTTGCCAATAATGGCGGATGAATGGTAGGGGGAAGTTGATGTTTTGTTGGCTAATCGTAAAAAAGGCGGCCGATTGGCCGCCAAAGTAGAGACAACATTACCTCTGTGGCATCCGGTAGCGCACCTGCAACTGATCGAGGATCTGCAGCTGACCCGGCAGGCGGGCGGCGAAGTGCTCCCAGCCCTTGTGGGCGGGATCGCTCCAGGCCACCTCGGCCGTGGCCAGCATGCGCGGGAACAACATGTAGTCGAGACGATCACGGCTGGTGATCAATTCTGACCACAAGGGGCTCAGCACCCCGAGGATGTTATCGTTGGCATGGAAATCTGCTGGGGCAGGATCGCAAGCATAAACCTGCTCCAGATTGAGGGTCCCCGCCCAGTAGAGGCCGGGTTCATGAATATCGGCGCTCCAGGCCAGATCCAGATAGAGGAACTGGGCGGGCGCCATCACCACCGGATAACCGGCTGCGGCAGCGTCCAGCCCCGCCTGAAAGCTGGTCCAGGCACAGATGGCCGCTTTGCGGCTCACTTTGTCGCCATGCAGTATTTCCTCCCAGCCAATCATCTGTTTGCCTCTGGCGGCCAGATAGCGCTGGCAGTGGCGCAGCAGATGGCCCTGCAGCTCGCGGCAGTCGGCGTAGCCCTGTTCGGTCATCAGCTGCTGGCAGGCGGGGCTGTCGGTCCAGACCCCGGTCGGCACCTCGTCACCCCCCATGTGGATCTGCGGGCCGGGGAAGAGTTCGCACACCTCGTCCAGCACCGCCTCCAGAAAGCGGTAGGTGCCGGGCAGGGCGGGGTTGAGCACGTTGTCATCGAAATGCTGGACCGAGCGGTAGCGGGAGTGATCCGCCGTTTCGATCAGCAACTCGGGCAGCGCCTTGATGGCGGCGTGGCAGTGGCCCGGGATGTCGATCTCGGGAATGACGGTGATGCCGAGCTCAATGGCATAGCTCACCAGCTCCTTCACCTCGCTCTGGGTGTAGTAGCCGCCATAGGGTTCGGCACCGCCGCTGAGCTGGGGGTCGATCGCCAGATCGTGGCCGCGCCAGGCACCCACGTCGGTCAATGCCGGGAAGGCCTTGATCTCGAGTCGCCACCCCTCGTCATCGGTCAGATGCCAGTGGAAGCGGTTGAACTTGTAGAGGCTCATCAGCTTGAGCAGGCGCTTGATGGTTGCCGGAGTGTGGAAGTGGCGGGCGCAGTCGAGAAAAATGCCGCGAAAGCCAAAGCGCGGGGCATCCTCCAGCGTGACGCAGGGCAGGCTCTCCCCATGTTGCAGATACCACTGGGCCAGCGTGACCAGCCCATAACGCCAGCCCGCTTCGTCGGCGGCGGCAATCACCACCTCCTGCGGCGTGATGGTGAGTTGATAGGCTTCGGGGGCCAGTTTGGCCTCGGTCAGCCGGATTTCAGCGTCGTGATCCTGCTCCAGCGCCAGCGACGTCAGCTCGTTGAAGTGGGCCAGCAATTTCGGTACATCGCGGGGAGCGCTGACATGAGCCCGCTCGGCCAGCCGGAAGTTCCCCTCCAGCAGTACCAGATGGGCCGGTTGTGGCACTATGCCGGGCTGGGGCTCGACATCAGGCAGGTCGGAGCGGGTTACCGGCGGGTTCTCCAGTCCGAGATCCTGCGCCGCCAGCGTCACCGGCAGCAGCTGGGCACCCGTGGTCGCCTCCGGCAGGCTGAGAAAGAAGCCCTGCGGCATGTCGGAGAGCTTCTTGATGGGCGTCTGGCGGCAGCAAAAGCGCAGCTCGCAGCTGCCAGCGTTCGGGACAATCACCTTGTAGCTGCCGCTCTGGCGCTCCAGCTCCCCCCCTTGCAAGGAGTCGGGGTCGATATGGCGAGCCAGACAGAAGTGCAGTTTCCACTTGGTATCAGGCATGAGTGAGAGGGTGAAGGTGAACCAGACATCCTCGCCGTCACGTCGGGCGACCTGGGTGTGGATCAGGGGTGTAGACATGGAAAATCCTCTGATTGGGCAAACAGGATGGCGCCATCGAGCGCATCTGCCTGGGGGGGGATCAGGTTGAGCTGGCCGAGACGGGGAGCGAGGCGGGTGCCAATCCCCCCCAGCAGGGCGATCTGTCTGGCACCGAGCTGGGTCATTCCCTCCAGCAGGATCTGCAGTTGTTCGCAAGTTTCGTCCAGCAGCTGGTTGGCGAGCTCGTCGCCATCGCTGGCGGCATCGAATACCCAGGGGGCAAAGTGGCCATAGTCGGCCGGAATGGCGCGGGCGGCCCAGCGAACCACCTCGGCTTGATCCCGCTTGAAGCGATCCATCAAGCGGATGGCGAGGGTGCTGGGGGGCAGAATGCCGTCGTGGCAGAGCAGGGATTGCTGGATGGCGCGCAGCCCCAGCCAGGCGCCGCTGCCTATGTCTGAAATGGGGAAGCCGCGGCCGGAGCAGGTGCGGATCTGCCCCTCCTGATAGACCAGTCCCACCGAGCCGGTACCGGCGATGAGGATGGCCCCCTCACGGCCGCCAAAGGCGCCGAGGCAGGCACCGAAGGCATCGGAGGTGAGCCTGACGCTGGCGAAAGAGAAGGGCATCTCGAGCAGGGCGTGATAGCAGTCGGCCAGCTCGGCGGAGGCGAGCGCCAGCCCGACCCCCATCTGTTGTTCGCACTCGATAGCGATCCCGGCGGCAAGGCGGGCGCTGGCGATGGCGGCCAGCACATTGGCGTGGGCATGGGGGATGCCCAGCTCCAGATTGGAGCCGGCTGAACGCCCCTCTCCGAGCAGCTTGCCCGCCCGATCCCGAATGCGGGCGCGGGTGTGGGTGCCCCCGCCATCGACGCCTACCCAGAACTCAATCATGGCGACCTCCCTGCTCATATCGATCACTCAGCGCACTCTGCCAAGTGATGGCCAGAGCAAACCAGGCAGCGTGGGGGATCCACTGCTCGCCCCAGCGCCAGTTCTGATCCAGCCGATCCTTGTACTCCTCCGGAATAAAGGCCACGTTGTTTTCGTCATCAAACCCTGAGGTGATGCCGTTGCAGATCCCCCCCTGCGCGTTGGGATACCCGGCGGTATAGGCGGGGTTGTTGATTCCGTGGCCCGCCAGCATGCAGGCGTTGAACGGGTTTTGCCCGAGGATCCAGTCGAGTTGGCGCTGGCCATAAGTGAGCAGCGGCTGGCTCTGGCGGGGGAAGTGGCGGGCGCCAGCAAAGGCCATGGCCGCCAGAGAGGCGAGGCGGGCATTCTCCCCCTGCCACCAGTAACCGGATTCGTTGTTGTGGGGCATAAAGAAGCTGACGCGCGGTGCTTCATCCACCCCTTTCACATATTGGCGGGCGAGGGAGAAGGGGTTGCCCGCGCGGGCGCAGAGCGCCAGCTCGGCGGCCAGCGCCTGTTCCACCACGGTCTGTGCTTGGGCCTTGTGCTCTTGCTCCGGCTCTACGCCCAGATATTCCAGCAGCGCCAGCACCGGCAGGCCCGCCTCGGCGGCGTGATAGTAGGGGCGCGAGCCATCCTCGTTAGCCGACCAGTAGTGACCCAGCTCAGGATGGGAGCGCTGGCGGGCGCAGAGCTTGCTGGCGCGGGCTCTCGCCTCATTCAGCCACTCGTTGCCGAAGGTGCGGGTCAGCTCCACCGCTGCCAGCAGGGCGCAGTAGTCGTCGATGATGTTCTCGACCCCGTCATCAAGGTAGGCAAGGTTGTGTTCGCACAGATGCAGGTAGCCGCGTTTGGCGGCCTCGGCATAGCGGCTGGCATCGAAGTCGCCGCTGACGCTCTCGCGGGCGGCGCGGGCCAGCGCGGCGATGGCCATGCCGCCCCCTTGGCGAAAACCCGCCTGCCAGTTGGCGGATTTGATCCCCTGTTGGGTGGCATAGGCGCACAGCTCGCGCTGGGCGGGATCCTTGCTCCACTTGTCGAACAGGGTCATGTAGAAGAAGCCCGACTCATCCTGCATCCGGCAGAGGAAATCGGCGCCGTGCAGCGCCTCGTCATTGAGCCGCTTGCAGAGGTTCACCCCGTCGATATCGCGGCGCGGGGCCAAGAGTTCCCGGCACTTGAGCAGAGCCCACACCACCATGGGGGTCTGCTGGGGGTTGAGGTAGTTGGCGTAGGAGAGGTGGCTCAGGTACTTGCTCATGTCGCCGCTGGCATCGAACCAGCCGCCGTGCACATCTTTGTGCTGGTCGGAGCCAAACAGGCGGGCGCTGCGGTCGGCCCGATCAAAGGTGCCGCTGGCGCGCTGCCCCTTGAAGTAGTGAATGACATCGGAGAGGCAGCGGCTGGCCAGCAGATCCTGGCCGATGGCAAAGCGGGTCGAGCGGACTATGCCTTGGGCAGTGATCGCCTCCAGCCGATAGTGGCCGAGCTCCTTGAAGGCGGAGAAGTCGGCACGCCAGTAAGCGCGGCCCTGCCAGCCGGGGACGCTGCCAGCTGGTTGCAGTGGGGTTTCAAACAGGATCTGGCCATCATCAAGGCGTTGCAGCCTGACATAGCCGCCGAGATCAGGGGCGGGGGAGGTTTGCAACAGGGCGACCTTGTGTCCGTCGCACTCGTAGCCCACCTGATTGATCAAGAGTTCCATCAACTTCTTACTCCTGTGGTTCACCGCCGGGCGGTGAGGCACATCACGGGGCTGTGGCCGCCCCGTATCGAGGCATGGCCGGACAGGGTTGTCCGGCCGGTCTAAGGCTCACCCTCACTCGTAGAGGTAGCAGCGCACGAAGTGGTTGTCGGCAAGCTTGGTGATGGGGGGCAGCGCCTCCTTGCAGCGGGGCATCGCCTGATTGCAACGCCCGGCAAAGGGGCAACCGCAGGATTCCGGCGTCCAGAGCGGGATCTCCCCCTTGCGGCCTCCTTCCAGCTCGGCGTGGATGCTCTTCTCCGGGTCGGGCACCGCCGAGATAAGCAGCTGGGTGTAGGGGTGCTGCGGGTGGTGCAGGATCTCGTCCACCTCGCCCCACTCCACCATGTGCCCCACATACATCACCGCCAGATCTTCCGCCACATAGCGGGCGGTGGCGATGTCGTGGGTGATGTAGAGCATGGAGACGCCGAGCTCGTTCTTCATCTGCTCCATCAGGTTGAGGATGCCGATGCGAATGGAGACGTCGAGCATGGAAGTCGGCTCGTCCGCCAGCACAACCTCCGCCTCCACTGCCAGATTGCGGGCGATGTTGACCCGCTGGCGCTGGCCGCCGGAGAGCTGGTGCGGATACTTGGCCGCCGTCGCCTTGGCGGGGGTCAGGCCGACCTTCTCCAGCAGGGCGTAGACCATGTCGGGCAGCTCTTTTTTGTCGATCACCTTGCTGTGCAGCAGCAGGGGGCGGGCGATGTGGTGATAGATGGTGTGGGTCGGGTTGAGCGAACCGAACGGATCTTGCCACACCATCTGCACGCTCTGGCGATAGTCCAGCAGGGCGGTGCCTTTGTTGAACTCCTCCAGATCGTGGCCGCGATAGAGAATGCGCCCGGCACTGAGCTTGTACATCTTGGCGATGATCTTGGCGATGGTGCTCTTGCCGGAGCCCGACTCCCCGACCACCGCCAGGGCGCGGCCCCGGTGCAGGTTGAAGGTGATGTCGGAGAGCGCCCGCATCTTGCCACTCTTGATGGCATTGGAGTTGATGGGGAAGTCCTTGTAGAGGTGCTGGACTTCGATGATGGGTGCATCGGTTTTGGCGATTTGCATGACAGACATCCTTAACAGCCAGCGGCCTTGTCCAGATAGATCACGGAATCTTGTTGCAGTCCCTGCTCCTCATAGAGGTGGCAGGCGGTCTGTTGCCCGGGGCGGATCTCGGCCAATCTGGTGTACTCCTGACGGCAGCGATCGTGCACCTTGCCGCAGCGGGCCTGAAAGCGGCAGCCGACCGGCACCTCCAGCAGGTTGAGCGGGGTGCCCGGGATCCCCTCCAGCACCTTCTTCGGCCCGTGCAGGGGCGGGAAGGAGTTGCCGAGCCCTCTGGTATAGGGGTGCAGCGGCGCGGTCAGGATCGCCTTGGAGGGGGCGACCTCCACCAGTTCACCGGCATACATGATGCCGATGCGATCGCAGAACTCCACCATCAGGGAGAGGTCGTGGGTGATGAACAGAATGGAGAAGTTGAACTTCTCTTTCAGGGCATAGACCTTCTGCAGGATCTCCCGCTGTACCACCACATCGAGCGCCGTGGTCGGCTCATCCATGATGAGCAGCTCGGGGTTGAGTGCCATGGCGATGGCAATCACCAGCCGCTGGCGCATGCCGCCGGAGAACTGGTGCGGGTAGTCTTTGAGCCGGCTCGGGTGGATATCGACGATGGTGAGCAGCTCCTGGGCGCGCTTGATCGCCTCGTAACGGGTCATGCCGGGGTTGTGGGCCAGCAGCACGTCGCAGAACTGCTCCTCCATCCGCAGTACAGGGTTCAGGGCGTTCATGGCGGACTGGAACACCACCGACACCTGTTGCCAGCGATAGGAGCGCAGCCGCTCGTCGTTGTAGTGGAGGATATTCTCTCCCTTGAACAGGATCTCGCCACCGCTGATGTAGGCGGGCGGCTTGTGCAGCCGGGCCACCGAGAAGGCGACGGTGGACTTGCCGCAACCCGACTCACCGGCGAGGCCGAAGATCTCGCCCTGTCTGATATCGAAGCTCACCGAGTTGACGGCGCGCACGTCGCCATTTTCGGTGATGTAGTCGACGCAAAGATTGCGTACTGACAGCAGGGGATGCTTGTTCATGCTGTCTTCTCCTGTGCTGTGGCAACCGGTGTGGTGACCGGTGTGGCCAGTTTGTTCCAGCGGTTGAGCCCTTTGTGGGAGCGCAGCTGCGGGTTGGCAATCTCGTCGATGGCGAAGTTGAGCAGGGCCAGACCGGCACCCAGGGTGGCGATGGCAAAGCAGGGGGCCAGGATCTCCCACCAGGCGCCGACCAGAATGGCGCTGGAGGTCTGGGCGTTGTAGAGCATGATGCCCCAGCTCACCACGGTCGGGTCGCCAAGCCCCAGGAACTCCAGGGTCGCTTCGGTGACGATGGCGTAAATGATGGAGCCGATGAAGCTCACCCCGATGATGGAGATGAGGTTGGGCAGGATCTCCACCAGAATGATGCGCCAGGCCGGCTCGCCCAGCACTTCTGCGGCGATGACGAACTCCTTCTCGCGCAGGGCCAGAGTCTGGGCGCGGATGACCCGCGCGCCATAGGCCCAGGAGGTCAACCCTATTATCACGGCAATTACCGCCGGTGACGCCTCCCCGATAAAGCTCGCCAGCACCAGTAGCAAGGGGAGGTTGGGGATCACCAGTACCACGTTCATCAGGAAGGTGAGGCACTCATCCACCAGACCCCCGAAGTAACCGGCGGTGATGCCAATGGCGACGGCCAGGGTGCAGACCAACAGACCGGCACTGAAGCCCACCAGCAGCGAGATACGGGCGCCGTTGGTGAACTGGGCCCAGATGTCGTGGCCCATGCGGGTTGAACCCATCACGAACTCGGCACTGGGCGGCTGGTGCGGGCGAGCCACCCGTTTGGTCGGCTCGTTGCTGGCCAGAATGGGGGCAAAGAGGGCCATCAGTACGAAGGCAACCACGATGGCGAGGCCACAGGCAGCCTTCTTGTTGCCCAGCAGGATTTTGAGAATGGTCGGCATACGCATCTTATTTGCCTCCTGTACGCAGACGGGGATCCAGGAAGACGTAGAGCACGTCGGCCAGGAAGTTGAAGCTGAGCATGGTGATGGTCATGATGAGCAACTGCCCCTGAATGAGCGGGTAGTCGCGGGCCAGAATGCCCTGATAAAGGGTCAGGCCCAGGCCGGGATAGTTGAAGATAACCTCGGTGATGAGAGAGCCACCGATGACGAAACCGAGCGCCATGGAGAGGGCGGTGACGCTGGGCAGAATGGCGTTGCGGGCGCCGTAGTTGAAGATCACCCGGTTGCTGGAGAGCCCCTTGGCCTTGGCCATGGTGATGTAATCCTCGCCCAGCAGGTTGATCATGTTGTTGCGCATGGTGATGAGAAAGCCCCCCACCTGTACCACGGCCAGGGTCAGCACCGGCATGATAGCGTGGGTCATGATGCTCTTGATGTGTTCCCAGCCCCAGTCAGCCTTGATCTCCGGGCTGTAGGCGTAGCCGATGGGCAGCCACTCGAGGCTGACCCCGAACAGGAACAGGGCGAGCAGGGAGACCACCACCGGTGGAATCGCCTGCATCACCAGGGTGAGCGGGGAGAGAATGCTGTCCATCCGGCCGCCGCGATACCAGGCGGCGAAGATGCCGACGATGGAACCGAGGGAGAAGCTAAGGATGGTGGAGGTGCCGACCAGAAACAGGGTCCAGCCGATGGCACGGCCCAGCACGTCAGAGACCTGCTGTGGGTAGAAGCGCACCGAGGTGCCGAGATCCCAGGTGAAGACACTCTTCACATAGGTGAGAAACTGGGTACCGATGGGGCCGTCGACAAAGCCGAAGGTGGCTTTGAGGGCTTCCAGGGCGGCGGGTTCCATCATGGCGCCAGCGCGGGCAAACATCACGGAGACAGGATCCCCTGGCATGGCACGGGGTAACAGGAAGTTGATGGTGGCGGCTACCAGAAAGGCAACCAGGTAGAAGGAAAAGCGTCTCAGTATGAATCCCATGATGGTACCTTTTACTGCAAGTCTGCCCCGCGTCGGGTATAGCTACCCCAACCCCGGCAAAGCTGGGCAAGAAGGGGATTAACGGGGAAGATGGCCCCCCGCAGGGGGCCGGGATTGTTTAGCTGTTTGGCTTGAGGGACAACACGTGCAGCAGACGCTCAGGGGTGTCCGGGTGGAGCTGAGGTTTGGCTACCGGGTTATCAGCACTGAACCAGCCGTTGAAGCGCTTGGTGCTGTACTCATACCAGGTCGGGTTGTTGAAGACCGGAATGATGGTCTGGTTGGCACCAACACGATCCTGGATGGCGAACATGATCTCCTTCTGCTTGGCCGCATCGGCGGTCTGGGTGAAGTCATCGATCAGCTTGTCGAGTTCGGGGTCCTTGTAACGGGGCGCGGCGAAGCGGTTGCCACGGTCACCCATGTTGCGGGAGTGGAACGCGGTCTCGAAGTACTTGTGCGGGTTGGCACCGGCAAAGTAACCCTGCAGGGCGACATCGAAGTCACCGGTGATCAGGTTCTCGGTCCAGACGGTCGCTTCCGGAGTCGCGGTCTTGGCGTTCAGGCCCAGCGCCTGCAGCCCTTCTACACCAATCTGAACTGTGTTGACCCAGTCGGTCCAGCCGTTCGGTACCAGTACCTTGAACTCGATCTTTTTGCAGCTCGGGGTGTCGAGGAACTTGTCGCCGTCACAATCCTTGTAGCCTGCCTCTTTCAGCAGGGCCTTGGCCCCTTCCAGATCGAACTTGTTGTACTTGCCGTACTTCTTGTCCACTTCCGGGTTGTTCCAGGAGTCAAAGGCTTTGCCCAGACCTGACGGGTACTCGTTGACGGTGGGGTAGCCGTAGCCCGCGATATCCACCATGGACTGGCGGTCCATCGCCATGGAGAAGGCGCGGCGGAAGTTGATGTCGTTGAAGGCTTCGTTATTGCCCGGGTTCTTGGTCTGGAAGTTGACGTTGAACGCCACGGTACCGGAGGCCGGGAACCAGTATTTGTTGTTCTTCGGATCGTTGCCGACGTAGAGGCGCTCGATATCCGGTACGAAGGAGCCGAACCAGTCGATGTCACCCTTCATGACAGCAGCCAGCACCTGGTCGTTGGTGGCCATCTGCGGCATACGCAGACAGTCGATGGCGAGGTTGGCGTTATCCCAGTAGTGCGGGTTGCGGCACTGGGTGTAGAGCTGGGCAGAGAAGTTGTCCACTTCGGTGAAGGGGCCAGTACCAACCGGCTTGTCGTTGGTGAAGGCAACCGGATCTTTCACCGATTTCCACTGATGCTCCGGCACTATGGGTACCAGCACCAGATCATTCACCACGTTGGTGTTGACCTCGGTCAGGTCGAATTTGACCTTGTTGGGGGCCAGCTTCTCGACGCTCTTGATCTGGGTCCAGATTGAGCGCTCATCCAGCGCCTTGTTGGCCTTGACCAGATTGAAGGAGAAGATGATGTCATCGGCATCAAAGGCTTCGCCGTCAGACCACTTCACGCCGTCACGCAGATCGAAGGTGACGGATTTCAGGTCATCGCTGAACGCATAGTTGGTGGCCAGACGATAGACGGGTTTGCCCCCTTGCATATCGTTGAAGATCACCAGCGGCTCATAGATGAAGTGACGGGTGGTGTGCAGCAAGCCCGCTTGCAGGAAGGGGTTGAAGTTCTTGACCCAGGCGGTTTCCTGCTGTGCGACCATGGTCAGCACGGTTTTGTTTTCTGCGGCCATGGCGTTACCGGCGGCACCGGCAAGCATCATGGTTCCCAGCATTACAGCGGTAGAGATTTTGGATACTTTGGCAAGCATATGTTTTCCTTTCTTATTTTTTGGCATTCCCGAGGGTTCGCCTTGTTTTGTGTGAGCACCGGTTTCGCATGCTGATGAAATCGGCCCTCTGTGTTGGTCAGGTGTCTAACCTTTGTCGTTCTGTTTTCCAACGCCCTAAGCAAACCAGAATTAACAGGAAAACAACAACTATTGATTTCGTTGTTTTCGTAAAAATTGACGGTGTTACGTCAATCTCGTCAAAATGCTTTTTTATCTGTTTAAAATCATTGATTTGCGTTATTTGCTCTCGCGTAAAAAGTGGCTGTGAAAATGGCGTATATGACAAATTTGTGAATTGGATCTGCTCTCGGTTTCGGGGTCGGGCGGGGCTTTGTTTTGCATAAAAAGAAACCAGATTGCCAATTGTGATCCGGCGCCCGTTTAGGGCGCCGTGTCACGGCTTGCGGTTGGCGAGTTGACGCAGGGTCTGGGCGCTGTGCTGCAACTGCTGGCGCTGGTGGTCATTGAGCGGGCAGTGGCCCAGCACATACTCGGTGGTGGCCACCACTGTCTTCCAGCGTGGCGACTTGGGCAGGGTGTCCAGACTCAGGTATTTGTCGAGGGTACGGGTCTGCGGGCTGGATCTGTCCATATAGACCCGCCACAGCTTGCTCTTCTCCGCCAGCACGATTTTGCCCTTGCCGGTCCCCTGCTGCCAGGCATCCAGGGTGAGCTGCATGGTCTCTACCAGCGCACGGCGCAGCGGCTCGTCATCCTGCTGGCGAATAAGGTCGTCGGCCAGCGAACGGAACTCGCCACCCAGGCGGCTCAGCTCGCCCAGCAGCTGTTCATCTTCGATGATGGCTTGCCGCGAGAGGTTCTTGAGGGCGTTCTCCAGCGCCATTACCCGGTTCTCATCCTGACGCAGTTCGGTACTCAGAGTGAGGGCGAAAGCGGCCTGTCCTCCGAGCGCGATGGGCAGGGCACGGGCGTTGAGTACATCTTTTTGCCCGGCCACCAGAAACTCCAGATTGTGTTCCCGCTCGCTGGCAAGGTCGGGCCACTGCTGTTGCAGCGGGGTGGCTAGCCACTCATTGAGGGACTGCCCCTCCATGGCTTCCGGCTCCTGTCCCAGCAGGCGCGCCAGCACCCGGGAGGCAAACAGCACTGTGCCCTGCTCGTCGATAAAGATCATGGGGTCGGCCCCTTCGCCGAGCAGGGCCAGCAGGCGCTGCTGATCCTGATGCAGCCGATCCTGCAGGGTGAGGCGATGTTCGATCTCCTGCTTCAAGAGCCGGTTTTCCACCAGTGAGGCGCGTCCGGCCTTGGCCTCGAGCAGTGCCTTGACCCGGGCAAACAGCTCCTCCTTGCAGAAGGGTTTGACCAGATAGTCGTTGGCACCGGCCCCGAAGCCCTCCTCGATATCCTTGGGTTGGTTAAGGGCGGTGAGCAGCAGCACCGGCAGCATATCTTTCGGGTGTTGCTGGCGCAGGCGACGGCAGACGTCAAAACCGGAAAGGGTCGGCATCATCACATCGAGCAGGATGAGGTCCACCGGCTCCTCGGCCAGCTTGGCCAGCGCATCGTGGCCATCGCTGCTGGGCAGAATGCGGTAGCCGCAGGGCTGCAGCAGATGGCGCAGGATGTGCAGGTTGATGGGCTCGTCATCCACCACCAGAATGAGCGGCGCACCCTCGGGGGAAGGGGGCAGATCGTCGCTCTCCCAGTCCGGTAGGATCAGCGGTTGCTGGCGCACCAGCTGATGCTCGATCTGGCGGCTGTCGAGGGTCAGATTGGCCGCTTTGCCGGTGGCAAGGGGCAGGGTAAAGGCGAAGGTAGAGCCAACGCTCGGCTCACTCTCGACGAACAGCTCGCCCCCCATCAGGTGCACCAGCTGGCGGGTGATGGAGAGGCCAAGGCCGGCCCCCTGCTTGCTTACCTCCGGGCTCATCTGCACCAGTGGCTCGAAGATATGTTCCAGATGATCGGGGGCGATGCCGATGCCGGTGTCGGTGACCTTGATGCGCAGGAAGTTGTTCTCGACGATGGCACTGAGCACCACCTTGCCCTGCGGCGTGTACTTGATGGCGTTACCCACCAGGTTGTAGAGCACCTGTTCGAGCCGCTGCTCGTCGGCCAGCACCGGCGGCAGTTCGGCTGGGCTGATATCCACCAGAGTGAGGGGTTTGGCCTGCACCAGATGCTGGCAGAGATCCAGCACCAGCCGGATCACCCCTTTTGATGAGACGGGCTGGGAGTGGATCTCCAGCTGGCCGTAGCGCATCTGATGGTAGTCCAGCAGATCGTCCACCAGACGGGCTAGGCCATCGGCGCTCTTGATGATGAGGCCGAGCTGCTTTTGCTGCCCTTCGGTCAAATCCTGCTGGCTGGCGAGCATCGACTCGGCCATCCCCTTGATACCGTGAATAGGGGTACGCAGCTCGTGGGAGGTGTTGGCCAGCAGTTCATCCTTGAGCTTGTCCGCCTGCTGCAGGCTGAGGTTCTGCTTGTGAGTCAGCTTGACCTGCTGTTGCAGCTCCTGGGTCTGCTGCTCGATCAGTTCGATCTTGTCCTTCACAGAGCGCTGCATATGGCGAAACGCCTCGGCCAGCCGGTCGATATCATCGCCGGTGCGCTCGATGGCGATGGGGTGATCCAGCGCGCCGTCGGCCACCTGCTCGGCTGCTTCGGTCAGCGATCGCAGCGGCGCCGTGATGGAGTGGGAGAGCCAGCGGGAGAAGAGGATCAGCAGCAGTACCGAGCCCGCGCCCAGCACAATTACCAGAGTTTCCAGCTGGCGGATCGGGGCATAGGCTTCCCGGGTGGAGATCTCGGCTATAAAGGCCCACTCGGTATCGAACACCTTCACCTGGGTGTAGGCGGCCAGCACCTCGTCATCCTGATAGGAGTGGAACAGCCCGACACCCTGCTCGCCGGAGAGCGTCTTGGTGATGAGTGGCGTTTGCAGCGGCCGGAAGTTGGGGCTGAAGCTGTTCTCGACGCTGAACTCCGGCGCCAGCCAGGCATCGGCGCGCATCCGCTTGTCAGGGCCGATGAGGATGGTCTCGCCGGTCTCGCCTAGCCCCTCCCGCTCCGCCATGATCTGGTTGAGCTTGTCCGGCAGCAGCTCGAAAATCACCACACCGCGCACATAGTCGTATTGCATCACGGGGGCCGCCATGTAGGCGACCACCTGCCCAGTCAGCTCGTTGCGGCCAAAATCGGTGAATTCGAAGATCTGCTGCGGCTTCTGGCCACCATCAAGGCGTCGTTTGATCTTGGCGAAGGTCTGGCCCAAGCCACTGCCCTGGTAGGGGCCGGAGAGCAGATTGGTGGCAAAGTTAGGGTGCTTGGTGACCGAATAGACCACATCACCGTTGAGGTCCACCAGAAAGATGTCGCTGTAGTTGGACTTGCGCACCATGTCGGCATAGCCGCGATGAAAGCGCTGGTGCACCCGGCCATACATCTCGTCGGCGAGGATCAGCGCCGTGATGGAGGGTTCGATCTCTACTTGGCTGTCCGGTTTGCGCAGTTGATCCCAGGAACCGGGCAGATAGCGGGCCTGGGCGCGGCTGCGGGCCTCCTGCGGCGTGGTGCCCAGCTTCTCGAAGGCGCCGGTAAAGCCATAGAAACGGCCGATACTGTTGCCGGCAAAATCCTGCTGGGAGAAGTTGATGATCTGCTCTTTGAGGTTGTTGAAGTAATCCTCGAGCTGACTCTTCTTGATATTACGAACGGAGACCAGATGGTTGGAGGTCTGGGTGGTGAGATCCTTGCCGTGGCTGTATAGGAAGAAGAGGGTGATGACCAAAAAGGGCACCATGCCCAACATGAAAAAAGCCAGCATTAACTGCGGCCTGAGCCCACGAAGCGTGAAGATCCATTTCATCTTGTGATTTTCAATTGAGAATCCGGTTATTAAGCCGCACAAGTCTCGAACGAAAGCGTAATCATTTCAACGACTTTATCCCAAATTCGCTTGGTGGGTCACAGCTGGCTGGAGAAAAATGCAGCAAGGCGTTTAAACCCTGAGCAAACAGTCTGCATCAGGGTTTTAATTGCGAAAAAGGGGTTGTGCTGGCGCTCGTGGTACGTATAATGCGCCTCGTTGTCAGGCAACTGGCACGAAAGCAGTAACGCGGGAATAGCTCAGTTGGTAGAGCACGACCTTGCCAAGGTCGGGGTCGCGAGTTCGAGTCTCGTTTCCCGCTCCAATTTTCCATCACACCAACGATGGAACTCACTTTCAAGACAATCAGTCTTGTCAGCATGGCGCGTTAGCAAAGCGGTTATGCAGCGGATTGCAAATCCGTTTAGTCCGGTTCGACTCCGGAACGTGCCTCCATATTCTCTCTGTTTATCTCAATCATCACTCTTCGAGTCTGAGCCTTGGTCAGTATCCTTGCTGTACCAGTAACTGTTCGCAGCCAGCCTGTTTCCACTCGCGCTCGAGATAGTGGCTCACATCCGCCATGTTTTGCCCCCGATATTGAAACTGCACCTCGGCACTGTGCTGGTTGAGATCCGCAATCCGTTGCTTCAGTGTGCCGCATTGCCACAGGCTGACGGTGGGCACGCCCCGTTCGGCCAGCACGATGGCATCTTCCCGATTCAGTTGCCACTCCTCCAGTTGTGCCCGTGTCAGGGCAACCATCAGCACCAGCAGTGCCACTTCCGGCAGTTTCATGCGTGTCTCCCTACTGCATGTTTTTCCCCTGATAACTGTGGCAAAGCGCACGATTTTCGCAAGTTTGTTAACTGTTGGTTAATGACGTAACCCGTTTTCAGTATTTCCCATTTTTCACCATTTTTTTATAAAAAAATGCGTTGGTGATGTAGTAATCCTACATGGAGTGGGGTAATCTTTGCTCAGTGGTCTTACCAGTAAGGAGTTACATCATGTTTCATCCCTTTTCCCTGACTCAGATTATTCTTCGTCGCATTTATGTATTGCTGGTGGGCATTCTGGCTTTCCCCGTGATGCTGTTTCGCAGCGATCGTGCCCGCTTCTACAGCTATCTGCACCGGATCTGGAATAAAACCAGCACCAAACCTGTGTGGCTCAAAATGAGCGAGCGTGGCGAGCGGATCTTCTACTAAACCCCATTCGCACCATGTGCAAAAAGAGACAGCCAAAGCTGTCTCTTTTTTTATCTGTTTGCCGCAACTCCTGGCTCCCAATACCACTCAGATTGTTGATTTTTTGTTTCTTTAAGGTTGCGTCCAGCCCTGCCTTTGGCGGGGCTTTTTTATGTCTGACGCATCTCTTTTGATGGAACCAGTGAAGAAGATTAACGGGATGAAAGCACCATATGGCACTTTTCTCGTTCATAAATTGGTGGTCGTCGAGAAATTTTCAATGATGAAATAGCTTTTTAAAATCAATTGATTGAGTGTTTGCCTTTGGGTTTTTTAACTATTTTTGTGTTTTTTTGAAAGGGAATATCCCGTTTGCCGGTTCTATTGCAGGTACCCGGTTGCGACAAATCGGGGATATCAGCAACATCCAACGACATCAAAAGGAACATGAACATGAATGTTAAAAAAAGCACTGCTATCGCCTCCGCCATGACCGGTCTGCTGGCGCTGGGCGCCCAATTTATCGCGGCACCAGCAATGGCTGCCGATGAAAAGGAGAAGTGCTACGGCGTGGTCAAGGCCAGCAAAAATGACTGTGCGACCAAGAGCAGCTCCTGCGCCGGTACCGCCAAGGAAGATGCTCAGGGTGATGCCTTTGTGGTGATGCCCAAAGGGCTGTGCGAGAAGCTGGTCGGCGGTTCGCTGCAACCCAAGTAAGAGACATCGGGCAGGGGATAGCCAACGGGCCGCCCCCTGCATCTTCTCTGATTGGTGAAAGTGAGTCTTGCGATGAACCCTTTGATTGGTATCGGATTACGCTCTCCCCATTACGACGAGATCCGGCAAACCCTGCCGGCAGTCGGTTGGCTGGAGGTGCACAGTGAAAATTACTTCGAACGGCACAGCCAGGGTTTTCAGGTGCTCGCCGAACTGGCGCAACACTACCCCGTCAGTCTTCACGGTGTTGGCATGTCCCTCGGTTCTGCCGACCCGCTCGATCCGCACCATCTGCAGCAGTTGTCGACACTGGCCGCGGCGATCAAACCGGTACGGATCTCCGAACATCTTAGCTGGGGCAGCATTGGTGGGCGTTACTTCAACGATCTGCTGCCGGTGCCCTATACCCGAGCCTCCCTGCGCAACATGAGCGACAAGATCCAGCAGGTACAACAGACCCTGGGTTGCCGCATGTTGATTGAAAATCCCTCCTCCTATCTGCAACTGCCCGGGGAGATGAGCGAGTGGGAATTTCTGGCCGAGCTGCAGCAGCGCAGCGAGTGCGGCATTCTGCTCGACCTCAACAATCTCTATGTCAGTGCCTTCAATCACGGTTTCTCTTGCGATGAGTATCTGGCGGCGATCGATCTCGCCACCGTCGGGGAGATCCATCTGGCCGGTTATACCGAGAAACAGCTGCCGGAAGGCTCCCTCTATATCGATACCCACAGCGCCCCTGTGGTGGAGCCGGTCTGGGAGCTCTATCGCCAGATCTGCCGCAAGCAGGCCATTCCCACCCTGATTGAGTGGGATCTCGAGATCCCGCCGCTGCCGGTCTTGCTGGCAGAGGCGGCGCAGGCCAGTGCCATTCTGGATGAGGCGTGCGCCATGAGTGCGCCACGGGAGGTGGCCCATGGCTGAGCTGGCACAGCTGCAACAGCATTTCGCCGAGGGTCTGCTGGGGGCGCCTGACGCTATTGCTCCTCAGATCAGCTCCCGGCTCTTTCCTGCCGAATCTGTGCTGCAGGTCTATCGCAACCACTTCATCCTGAGCCTTGGCGAGGTGCTGGCGAGCAGTTATCCCGCCGTCAAGGCCATGGTCGGGGATGATTTTTTTGCAGCGGCGGCCCGTAGCTTCGTATTGGCCGAGCCCCTCAGGGAAGGGAGCGTCATGCACTATGGCGCCGGGTTTGGTCAATGGTTGGCCCGCTTGCCGACTACAACCGGACTGCCCTGGCTGGAGGCGCTGGCGCAGTTCGAATGGCAGCTTGAGCGTGCCAGTCTGCTGCCGCTGGAATCACGCTGCTGGCCAGCCGAGCGTCTGGCCGCATTATCGCCGCAACAATGGGAGCGGCTGCGACTCTTGCCAGCCACGGATCTGCTGCTGGTTGCCAGCGATTATCCGGTGCTGGCCCTGTGGCAGATGGCGCTGCACGGTGGCGAAGCGGTGGAGGTGCTTGATGCCCCCGTCTGGTTGGCATTGAAGAAACAGCCGGATTGCCGGGTTGCCCCCTTGCCCCTGACGGCTGGTGAGTGGGCGCTGCTACAGGGATGTCTCGCCGGTACGGCGCTGGTCGATCTGCTTGCGGCCGACCCTGCGGCCAGTGAACATCTCACTCGCCTGATAACCCTTGGTCTGCTGGTGGATATGGAGGTAATGCCATGATGGCAAACAAATGGCTGGCGCTGGCCAGCTCAAGTGGTGATTTGCCGCGCTGGAGCAGTACCGGTGTGCTGTTGCTGGCGCGGCTTTGGGTCGCGTCGGTTTTTATCACTTCAGGCTGGCTCAAGCTGACGGCGTGGGATTCCACCCTCTATCTGTTTGAATCCGAGTATCAGGTGCCCCTGCTGCCCTGGTTGTGGGCTGCTTATCTGGGTACGGCGACCGAGCTGCTGTTGCCGCTCTTCCTGCTGGCGGGGCTTTTTACCCGCCCGGCCGCCTTGCTGCTGTTTGGCTTCAATATCATGGCGGTGATCTCCTACCCGACCCTCTGGGCGGGTGGTTTTTACGATCACCAGCTGTGGGGCTGGATGCTGCTGACCCTGATCATCTGGGGCGGCGGGGTGCTGAGCCTGGATCACTGGCTGACACGTCGCAGCCATTGATTTATCAGTGATTTCCCCAATGACAAAGAGCGCCACAAGGCGCTCTTTGTCATAATGACGGCCGGCGAAATTTCCCATGAGAGAAAAGGAGCAGCCAATGATTATTCGTCAGGCAAGGGCCGCAGATATTCCCGCACTGGTGGCGCTGCGCATGGAGCTGTTTTGTGAGGTCGGTGAGCTGGTGACGCCGCAGGCAGACCCGGCCTTGTGGCAGGCCACCCTTGACTATTTCACCCGGGCGATGAGTGAAGAGAGTGCTTTATCCTGGCTGGCTGAGGCCGATACGCAGGAGGGCTGCAAACAGATCGTGGCAGCAGGGACGCTGGTATTGTTTGAACGGCCACCCTATCCCGGCAATCTGGCGGGGATGGAGGGGTATCTGCTCAATATGTATACGCGGCCACAATGGCGCCAGCAGGGGATCGCCACAGCGCTGCTCGATGCCATTACTGCCTTCGCCAGATCGCGTCAGCTGGGCAAGGTGTGGCTCCATGCCAGCGAGCAGGGGCGCCCTCTCTATGAGCGGATCGGCTTTGTCGCCAATCCGGCCTATTTGGAGTGGCAACCGGCGGTGGAATAAGGATTGCAGCTCTGCATGAGTGGCGTTTGGTCGGTGAATTTGATTTACAGCAATAAATATGGCGTCAGATGGGATCGCGGCAACGCCGCCAACTATGCTGATGGAGCACGCCACCATTATCTTATTGATCCACTGCGTGGTTTGGCCATGGTGGGTGCCAGTCTGGAGGATACGTTTCGATGTTCAATAGCAAACTGAAAGCCGAGTTGCAGCAGTGCCAGGATCAACTTCTGGAACAGCAGGGATTTTTCGACGCAGTGCACGGCAGCGTGGCGACCATCACCTTTACGCCGGATGGCACTGTGCTGGCCGCCAATGATCTCTTTCTCAACGTGGTGGGCTTCAGTGCGCCCGAGGTTATCGGCCAGCATCACCGTATCTTTTGCGACAAGCTCTATGCCCAGAGCAGCGACTATCAGCAGTTTTGGGCGGACCTGAAGCAGGGGCGCTCCCGTACCGGGGTGTTCCAGCGCTTCAACAAACGGGGCGAGGCGATCTGGCTGGAAGCGACCTATTTTCCGGTCAAGTTGCGGGGCGTGGTGACCAAGGTGATCAAGATCGCGGCCGATATTACCGAGCACCACCTGCAACTGCTCAGCCAGCAGGCGGTGGTGACGGCGCTGGATCGGTCGCTGGCGGTCATCGAGTTCACCCCCAGCGGGGATGTGATTGCAGCCAACGGTAATTTCCTCCATACCATGGGCTATACCCTGGCTCAGGTGCAGGGCAAGCATCACCGCATCTTCTGCGACGATCAGTTCTATCGAGACCAGCCCCACTTCTGGGATGAGCTGGGCCGTGGTCAGTTCAAGTCCGGTCTCTTCTGTCGTCAGAACAGTCACGGTAGCAAGGTGTGGCTGGAGGCAACCTACAACCCTATCCTGGATGACAACCGCCGGGTGGTGAAGGTGATCAAGTTCGCAAGCGATATTACCGAGCGGATCAACAAGAGCGATGCGGTGCGGGAAGCGGCCATGCTGGCCCACGATGCGGCCCGGGAGACCCTGAACTGCGCCGAGCGTGGCGCGGGTCTGCTCTCCTCGGTGGTCGATACCTCCAGCCTGATTGCCAGCCAGCTGACTCACAGTATCGGCCTTATCAACCAGCTCAACGAGCAGTCGCGCAGCATCGAGGCGATCGTCTCCACCATCAGCAGCATCGCCGATCAGACCAATCTGCTGGCCCTTAATGCGGCCATTGAGGCGGCGCGGGCGGGGGATCAGGGTCGTGGGTTTGCGGTGGTGGCTGACGAGGTTCGCCAGCTGGCGGCCCGCACGTCTCTCTCTACCGACGAGATCGCCAAGGTGGTACAGAACAACCGGGAGCTGACCGCCAAGGTCACCTCCGAGATGTCCGACGTCGCCAGCAGCGCCGAGCTTGGCAAGCAGCAGGTGGGTGAGGTGAACGAGGTGATGAGCGACATCCGCCGGGAGGCGAACAACGTCTCCAGCACCGTCTCTGATCTGGCCATCTGAACCCCCTGACTTCCTGTCATGCCGGGACATTGACTCAAATTTGAGCAGTCAGTGCCCCAATCTGAACCCCTCCTGTATCGCCCCGCCATTGTGAATTGTCCTCTTCTGGCCCCTTGATTAGGCTTGCCGCCTCATTTATTTCAGAGCAGGAACAGAACACGATGGCATTACAACAGAAGGGGCGGGCAATGGCCCTGCTGGTTATGGTCGCGAGCATGGGGCTGGGCGGCTGTATGGGGCAGATGGGGCTTTCCGGTATGGTCACCAAGGGCAACCTGAGCGTGGTGGATAACCGCTACGCTCGTGCCGGAGTCTTTATGCTGCTCTCCCCTGTCTACGGTCTGGCCGCGACCGCTGACCTGTTCGTCTTCAATACCATCGAGTTCTGGTCTGGCAAGAACCCCATCACCGGCAAATCTCCGGCTGTGGTGGACATGAAGGCCAATCCGGTGATCAAGGTGAACCAGCATCTGGATCCGGCCCTCAAGAAGGTGCCGCTGGCCATGCTGCCACAAGGGGTGCGCGAGGTAGAGATCAGCTACCCGGACGAACATACCGCCCAGATGGAGGTGCACTATCTGGATGGCCGCCGCAGCATGATGCGTGGCGAGAAGCGTGGCGAGCTGATGGATATCTACTTCGATGGCCGCTTTGTCTCTACCCTGAGCCGTGCGGAGCTGGAAGAGCGGGCGAATCAGGGGAAGGCTGCTGCCTAAATTCAACTGAATCCAGATCGATCCAGCTTCAGATGGGGTATACCTAATCTGCTGGCAAAATCGCCATGATGTCTAAGGGAGTAGACTATGACGGTGAATGGATTGCGATTGGCGGAGTTGATTGGTTCCCTCAGTCATGCGCTCGATATGACTGAGGGGCAACCAAGAGGACACTGCATTCGTTGCTGCTGGATAGGTTCCCGTCTGGGGGAGCGGCTGGGACTGGACGCCCGGCTGCGCCATGATCTCTACTACACGCTCCTGCTTAAGGATCTTGGGTGCAGCAGCAATGCCGCCCGCATCTGCGAGCTCTATCTCACCGACGATCTTCACTTCAAACGCGATTTCAAACTGGTGGATGGCTCCCTCTCCGAGGTAGTCAACTTTGTGCTGGGCCACACCGGCTTGCAGGCGGATCTGCTGGGACGTTTTCGCAGCCTGTTTCATATCTTTCGCAACGGCGACCAGATTGCCAACGAACTGATCCAGACCCGCTGTCATCGGGGGGCAGATATCGCTCGCCAGTTGCGTTTCAGTGACGAGGTGGCCGATGGCATCCTCTCCCTCGATGAGCACTGGAATGGCAAAGGTCGGCCCCTGCAACTGGCAGGCGAGGCGATCCCGCTCTTCTCCCGCATTGCCCTGCTTTGTCAGGTGGTGGATGTATTTCACGCGGCCGCAGGTCCGGATGCGGCGCTCAAGGAGCTGCGCGAGCGCAGCGGCAGCTGGTTTGATCCGGCGCTGGTTCGCGAATTTGAAGCGCTGGCCGACGAAGAGTTCTGGCAAGGGCTGGCCGATCCCCGACTGACCGAGTGGGTGCTGGTCCACCCGGCCGGGCAGGGGGAGGTGGCGCTGGATGAGGATTATCTGGACGAAATCGCGGCGGCCTTCGGGCAGGTGGTGGACTCCAAAAGTCCCTACACCGCGGGTCACAGCGGCAGGGTGGCGCTCTATACCGACATTCTTGCCACCCAGATGGGGTTGTCCGAACCGCGTCGACGCTGGCTCAAGCGGGGAGCCCTGCTCCATGATGTGGGCAAGCTCGGGGTGAGCAACGCCATTCTCGACAAGCCGGGCAAACTCGATGCGCAGGAGTGGGCGGCGGTGCAGATGCATGCCGCCTACACCGAGGAGATCCTGAGCCGCATCGGCGCCTTCGAGGAGTTGGCACAAGTGGCGGGCGCCCACCATGAGCGGCTCGATGGCAAGGGCTACCCCAAGGGGCTGAAAGGGGATGAGATTACCCTTGAGACGCGGATCATCACCACAGCCGACATCTTCGATGCCATCACCGCCAAGCGCCCCTATCGCGGCGCCATCCCTGTGCCGCAGGCGTTGGAGATGATGGCGGAGAATCTGGGCACAGCGATAGACCCCGACTGTTTTGCCGCCCTGCAGGCGGGTATTCAGGATTTCTCCCTCTACCTCACCACCGAGCAGCCGCTGGCCAATGCCAGTTAAGATTTGCTGCCTTCATGGCCCAAGTGGCCAGTCAGACAGCAAAACGCCCCGCCACTGCGGGGCGTTTTGCATTGGGTTTAGTCGGGCTGCTTGCGATGGGGCGGGGTGAGGATCAGTCCCAGCAGGCGGCGCAGGTGGGTGAGCTGTTCGGTCAGCTGGACGTTGAGCCAGAGGTAGCCATTGATGGCGGCCTCGGTATTGGGGGGGAGCGATACCTGGGTCGCCACCTCGTGCAGGCGGGCGATGGCGGCATCGGCCCCGCGCCCGTCACCGGTTTGCATCATCAGGGCAAGCTGGTTGATCGCCTCCTCGGTGGCCAGATGGCAGGCTTGCAGCGCAGCCGTGCTCTGCATCAGGAAGTGGCTCTCCCGATCGTTCCAGTAGGTGTTGGCCAGCATCTCAAGAGTGCAGAGGGTGTTGCGCATGGTGACCTGCACCGCATCAAACAGGGCGACGCTGTGGCGTGTCTCCTTGGCCGCAGGGGCCAGCAGGGCCCGCAGTTTGCCGGTCTGTGCCAGCAGCTGGGAGAGATTGTGCTTGAGGCGCGGGCGCTCCAGCACATTGGGGGAGAGGTGAGTGTGATAGAGCCGCCCCGACTGCTGCAGGATCTGGTGCAGTTGCAGCCGCCAGTGGCTGTAGGCCCGCTGGGGATAGATGCTGCAAAAGAGCAGCGCCAGCAGGGAGCCCAGTATCACGTCGGCACTGCGCCACAGCGCCGTCTCTATGTCCCCCGGCATGGCCCCCATGGTGACTCCCAGGGTGATGCCGATCAGCAGCCCCACATAGGGGCGCTTGCCGAGGGCCAGATAGCCGCAGAGAAACATGATGCACCCGCACCAGATCAGGGTGAGTGGCAGGGAGTAGATCTCGAGATAGAGCGCCACCACCCCGCAACTGGCGCCGAAGATGGTGCCCACCACCCGCTGCAGGGCGCGGGAGAGCACATTGCCCCAAAACGAGATGGGGCCCATCACCACCACCAAGGTTATCAGCGGCCAGGTGCTCTCCGGCAGTTTCAGCTCGCGGGTCAGCAGAAAGGTGAGCATAAAGGCGAGCGCAATGCGCAGGCCATGGACGATCCGGTAGCGGCCATAGACCAGCAGATCGAGTCGGGAGAGGGGGGCATCAAGACGCACGGTCTGCCTCCTGTCAGGTGGGGGACGGGGCGCCGTGCATCCGGCCGACGCCCCGTCGGGATTTAGGCCAGTCGTCCCTGCAGGGGGTGGATCCAGACACGTTCGCCAACGGCGATCCCGGGTTGATCCGGTACGATTTCAATCAGGCAGTTGGCATCGGCCATGGAGCTGAGAATACCCGAGCCCTGTGGCCCTGTGGTGCGCACCCGCAACTGGCCGTTACGGTCCTGATGAAAGATGCCGCGCAGAAACTCGGTGCGCCCCGGGCGGCTCTTCATCTTCTCGTCCGCCAGTGCCGAGAGGCGCAGCGGCTGCCACCGCTTGCCTTGCAAGCGGGCGATAGCGGGCTCGACAAACTGCAGTACGCAGATCATCGCCGCAACCGGATTGCCCGGCAGGCCGAAGAAGGGGGTCTGCCCCAGCTTGCCAAAGGCGAGCGGGCGGCCCGGCCGCATCTGGATGCGCCAGAAATCGATCTGGCCGAGCTCTGCCAGCACCAGCTTGATAAAGTCGGCGTTGCCTACCGAGACCCCACCCGAGCTCAGCACCAGATCGGCGCTGGCGGCGGCCTGCTCCAGCTGCTGGCGCAGAATGGTTTTGTCATCGGGAATGATGCCAAGGTCCATCACCTCGCAACCGGCGGCACGGATAAGGGCCATCAGGGTGAAGCGGTTGCTGTCGAAGATGTGGCCGGGGGCGAGCTGCTCGCCCGGTGCCTGCACCTCGTCGCCGGTACTGAACAGCGCCACTTTCAGCGGGGTGCGCACTGTGAGACTGGCTTGACCGAGTGATGCCGCCAGCCCCAGCTGGGGGGCGCCAAGCCAGGTTCCGGCCGGGATGGCGACCGCACCTTTGGCGAGATCTTCGCCGGCGAGGCGCACATTCTGCCCAGCCCGGATCGGGGCGGTGACGGTGACCCACTCACCTTCAATATGTGTCTCTTCCCGCATCACCACGGTATCTACCCCGGGGGGCAGCGGGGCGCCGGTCATGATCTGCACCGCCTGACCGGCCAGCACAGGCTCGTGGCGCTGCTGGCCCGCCAGCACTTCCCCCACCAGCTGCCAGCGACCGGTGGCGAGATCGTCGCTACGAAGGCCAATGCCGTCCATCGCCGAGTTGGCGTGGGGAGGCACATTGATGGGGCTTATCAGATCGGCGGCCAGCACAGCGCCGTGGCACTGGGCCAGCGGTTTGTCGCTGCAGGCAGTGCTCGGGGTGAGGGCCGCCAGAATGGCGTTGCGGGCCGCCTCGACCGAGAGAAAGCCCTTGCCCGCCTCCGGCTCCTTGCTCTGGCAGCCGTCAAGCCAGCGGCAGACGAAGTCGGCGATGGCCGCCAGATCGTTGATATCGAGGCGGGGCAGACTTGTCTGCTGTTGTTCGCCACTCTGTTGGGGCTGATCGCTGGCCAGTGCGATGATGTCGCCGTCTTCGGGGAAGAGCAGCGGCTTGCCAATCTCGGCGCGGTGCAGCTCGATTTTCGGGAAGTGTTCGTGCTTGAACCCCTCGACCAGCAGCAGATCGAGCTCTGTCTGATCGAAGCTGGCCAGCAGCTGGCGAAAATCGGCTTCGGCCAGTTCCGTTTCAATGATACGGGCATGACGACGGCGGGAAGCGACCATCATCTGCTGGGCACCCGCCTTGCGCAGGCGGTAACTGTCCTTGCCCGGCTGGTCGATATCAAAGTCGTGGTGGGCGTGCTTGAGCACCCCGATGCGCAGGCCGCGATCCACCAGCAGGGGGATCAACTGCTCCAGCAAGGTGGTCTTGCCGGTGCCGCTCCAGGCGGCGAAGCCGAGCAGGGGAAGAGTGGGGGCCGGGGTCATGAGGTGACTCCTTGTTGGGGGTCGATAGCCGGGGCAAGCAGACGGGCCTCGTAGGCAGCCAGCTCGGCAGGGCTGTTGAGATTGATAAAGGCATCCGGCTGATCGGCAAAGCTCACCACCGCCATATGGTGGCGGGCAAACCAGATATCGATTTTGCGCTCTCCCTCTGCCAGCGCAGCGGTGAGGGAGGGGAGCAGGGATTTGTGCAGCAGGGCCACCACGGGTTGCAGCCAGTCGCCGTCGTGGGCCACTACCAGCTCGGTATCTGGGGTCAGGGCGGTGCGAAAGCGGCTCATCAGATCCAGCGGCAGGGCGGGGCCATCGCAGGGGACAAACAGCACCCAGTCGTGACGGGCGGCAGCAAGACCTGCCTGCATGCCCGCCAGCGGGCCGAGATAGTCGTTGTTGTCATCGCTGATGACCGGAGCCAGCGCCTGATAGCGGGCCTGACTGCGGTTGGCATTGATGAGGGTCTCGTCCACTTGGGGGCGCAGCCGCTCCAGTACGTGGACGATCAGCGGGCGTCCTGCCAGCTCCACCCATCCCTTGTCTTCGCCCCCCATCCGGGTGGCGCGGCCGCCGGCGAGGATCACTGCCGACACGGGAAAAGGGCTAGAGGGGGATTCGCTTCTTGAAGTCATGTCGCTCGATGATTTTTAAAGGGGTCGTCTCTTGCAGCTGGCCACGGGCGAGGGTCCATTGCCGCTCGCACAGGGAGGTCAATGCGTTGCTCTGGTGGCTGATGACGACCAGGCCGCTGCCATGTTCCCGCAGATCTTGCGCCAATGCGGCCATCAGGGCAACCGAATGTGTGTCCAGATTGGCGGTGGGCTCATCCATCAGCAGAAAGGCAGGTTGCAGCGCCCAGGCTCGAGCCATCGCCAGCCGTTGCCGTTCGCCACCGGACAAAATGCTGATGTGCTCCCGCGCCAGCCCTTCCAGCTCGACCCGGCGCAGGGCCTCGAACACCCGGATCTCGCTGCCGAGCTGTTTATCGAGCGCCCAGGCCACGTTGTCGTGCACCGTGCGATCGAACAGATAGGGGGTCTGGTGCAGATAGGTGACCCGGCCCGGCCCCAGATCCCGCTTGAGCAGCCGGTTGAGCCGATGTTGCCAGCGCCCCGGCAGATTGGTGTGGCCGCGGGTGGGTGCCAGCAGCCCCGCCAGGATTTTGAGCAGAGTGGTCTTGCCCACCCCGTTGGCTCCATGCAGCCAGATGGCATCCCCCGGTGCGATGGCGAGCCGGTCAATCTCGAACAGCTGGCGCTCGCCAAAGCGCATCGTCAGCTGGTGGGCGGTCAGGGCCATGGGGTACTCCTGTTGATACACAGTGGGGGCATGGTCAGTTCTTCAGATAGCTGTGGCCGCGACACGCGGTCAGCAGCAGGTTGAGCAACAGGGCGAGGGTGAGCAGCACTATGCCGAGTGCCACCCCCTGGGTGAAGGCCCCTTTCTGGGTCTCCAGCGCGATGGCGGTGGGGATATTGCGGGTGAAGTGCAGGATATTGCCCCCCACCATCATGGAGCAGCCCACCTCGGTGACGATACGGCTGAAGGCGCCGATGATGGCGGCCAGCAGGCCAAAGCGGCACTCGTGCATCAGGCCGATCAGCGCCTTGGGCCAGGAGACCCCCAGGGTCAGGGCGGTCTCCCAGGCACGCCGGTCGCTCTGGACAAACGCCGCGTGGGCCATGGTGGCGATCACCGGAAAGGCGATCAGCATCTGCCCCACCACCATCGCCTGCTGGGTAAAGAGCAGCTTCCAGTCGCCAAAGGGGCCGGCCCGCGACAGCAGCATGTAGAGCAAGAGGCCAATCACCACGGTCGGCACCGATTGCAGGGTATTGATGCAGGAGAGCCAGAGCCAGCGACCGGGCAGCGGCAGATAGGCCAAGGCAAAGCCCAGCAGCAAGGCGGGCAGCAGCACCAGCAGCAGGGCGATACAGGAGACGGAGAAGGAGACCCCCACCACCTGCCACAGTTCGGTGTCACCACTGAACAGCAGGGCGAGGGCAGCCAACGTAGTATCGAGCAGAGTCGGCATCAGACCTCTCTCTCATCGTGCAGGGCGAGGGCCGTCAATACGGTAGTGTCGAGCAGGGTCGGCATCAGGCGCCTCCCTCAGCGAACCGGGGGAGGGCCATCAAGGTCATCGCAGGGGTCAGGGTTGCCATTATTTCCCGTTGGCATCCGCCACAAACAGCGCCTGACCCGCCACCTTGAAGTCACCGATCAGCTTCTGGCCATGCTCGGAGACCAGCCAGTTTTTCAGGGTGCGGGCCCCTTCGGTGTTGAGATCCGGGTAGCGCTTGGGGTTGACCAGGATCACCTGATAGGGGTTGAACAGGCGCTTGTCACCCTCCAGCAGTACGGCGAGATCCAGCTTGCTCTGGTAGGCGAGCCAGGTGCCGCGGTCGGTCAGGGTGTAGGCTCCGAGCTCCGAGGCCATGGTCAGGGTCGGGCCCATCCCCTGGCCGATGGACTTGTAACCGGCAAACTCGGGTTTGACGTCAGCGGCTTGCCACAGGGTCTTCTCCTTGATGTGGGTACCGGACTCGTCACCGCGGGAGATAAAGGTCTGGCCTTTATCCTTGATGGCCTGCAGCCCCTTGGCTGCGTCGTGCAGTTTGCCGAGACCCGCCGGATCTTTCGCCGGGCCGACGATAACGAAGTCGTTGTACATCAGGTGCACCGGCTCGATGCCAAAGCCTGCGTCGACAAACTTCTTCTCGGCAGAGGGGGCGTGGGTCATCACCAGATCCGCGTCGCCGTTCTCGCCCATCTTCAGGCTCTGGCCGGTACCGGCCGCCATTACCTGCACCGGATAACCAGTCTCCTTGGTGAACTGGGGCAGCAGCCAGCCCAGCAGGCCGGACTGCTCGGTGCTGGTGGTGGTGGCGAGGCGGATCGGCGCTTTTGTGGCATTAGTATCCGCTTCGGCGTGGGCAGCACCGGCGATCAGCAGGCTGGTGGCGAGGGAGAGGGCAAAACGTTTGAGGCTGGTTTTTATCGTCATCGTGATGCAACTTTTTTCAGGGTGGCTGAGGAGAGGGCAAGAGTAAGCAAGCAGGGTGCCAAACTGTTCCTTTGCCGCTGCATTCACGGTTTGCCGTTTAAAAACAGAAGCTTATTAGAATCAATTAGGTGAGCTTGTTATCGCTTTTAATAATTGGTGTTGGTGCTTTTGATACGGTAAGGACAAAATGTCCCACTAAGGTTCCGGTTATCGGGACATTCACCGACCGTACGTGCATCCGAGGTACTTTTTTCCATGACACTCCCTCCCAGCCGCTGGTCTGCCCTCTCCCTGCTTATCGTTGACGATGAGCCCGGCATGCGCAGCTTTCTGGCCAAGGCGCTGGCCAAGCGTTTTGCCCAGATTGAGACTGCCGCCAGCGTGGAGGAGGCGGAAGCCCTGCGCTGCCGCCTTCACTTCGACCTTATCATCGCCGACATCCGGCTGCCTGGGCGCTCCGGCATCGAATGGCACGAGGCCATCGACCCGGCCACTCGGCGCAGCGACATCATCTTCATGACCGGTTTTGGCGATATGGAGACCGCCCTCAAGGCGCTGCGCCTCGGCGCCAGCGACTTTATCCTCAAGCCCTTCAACCTCGATCAGATGGTGCAGGCGGTGGACAGAGTCATCGAGCGCCGCCAGATGGAGCGGGAGAACCTGCTGCTGCGCCGGGAGGTGAGCAAGCTCTTCCCGCCCACCCTGATTGGCGACAGTGCCAAGACCCGCGAACTCAAGACGCTCATCGCCAGAGTGGCGCCCTCCAACGCCGCCGTGCTGGTGGAGGGGGAGTCCGGCACCGGCAAGGAGCTGGTGGCCCGCGCCCTGCATCAACTCTCCGGCCGTATGGGGGCCTTTGTGCCCCTCAACTGCGCCTCCATCGCGCCGGAGCTGCTCGAAAGCGAGCTGTTCGGCCATGTGCAGGGGGCCTTTACCGGCGCCCGCAAGGGGCGCGACGGCCTGTTCCGGGTCGCCCATCAGGGCACCCTGTTTCTCGACGAGATCGGCGAGATGCCCCTTGCCATGCAGGCCTCATTGCTACGGGCGCTGGAGCAGAAGGCCATCCGCCCGGTGGGGGCCGAGCGCGAATTGGCGGTGGATGTGCGTATCGTCGCCGCCACCAACCGCAACCTCAAGGCCGAGGTGGAGGCAGGCCGCTTTCGCGAAGATCTCTTCTATCGCCTCAACGTGGTGGCGCTGCCGGTCGCCCCGCTGCGGGAGCGGATCGACGATATCCCCGCGCTGGTGCACCACTTCACCCGCCAGCTCACCGCCGAGATGGGGATGGGCTCTTTGAGCTGGACCCATGAGGATGTGGTAGCGATGCAAGCCTACCCCTGGCCCGGCAACGTGCGGGAGCTGCGCAACCTCATCGAGCGCTGCCTGCTGCTGGGCAAGCCCCCGGCGGATTACTGGCTGAGCAGCAAGCCCGCCGAACAGGGCGCGAGCGAGGAGGGTTATCCGCTGGCGTGGCCGCTGGCGGAGGTAGAAAAAGCCCACATCCTGCAAGTGGTGGCGAGCCATGATGGCAACAAGTCGGCTGCCTCCCGGGTGCTCGGGGTGGCGCGCAAGACGCTGGATCGCAAATTCAAGGAGTGGGCCATCGAATGAGGAAGGCTGACTGGATGGGGTGGCGATGAAACTGACCCTGCTCTCCCGCTGCATGCGCGCCCTGTTGCCCCGTTGCGTGCGCACCAAAGTGCGCTGGCGCCTGCTGCTGCTCACCTCGGTACCCATCATGCTCACCCTGGTGGGCATGATCGCGCTCACCCTCTACTGGACCCTCACCTACAGCTGGCAAAACCTGCTCACCACGGTGCGCAGCGATCTCGGGGTGGCCCATCACGCCATCACGGTGCAGCAGCAGCGCCAGACCGAGCATCTGGAGCATCTGCGCGATGCCTGGGCCTTTCAGCTTCGGCTGCGGGAATCGCCGGATCAGCTGCATGACTGGGTGATGCCGCTGGCGGCCAACTATGGTCTCGATTTTCTGCGCTTGCGCCGTGGCCCCGAGCTGGATCAGCTGACGGCGCAGGAGCGCGCCGCCCTCACGGCCGGACGCAGCGTCAGCCACTTCGTGGTCTGGTCGCAGCAGGAGATGCTCGCTCTCTCCCCGCAACTGGCCAAGCGGGCTGTGTTGTGGCAGCGGGATGGCACCAAGGTGGTGGAGAACAGGGGGCTGATCAGTCTGTCACTGACCCCTGTGATGGGCCGCGACGGCTCCCTTTGGGCCATGCTGGAGGGGGGCGAGCTTGTCAACGGCAGCACCCGGCTGGTGGATGAGCTCAAGGGTCAGGTGTTTGCCAAAAATACCCTGCCGGATGGCAGCGTCGGCACCGTCACCCTGTTTCTCGACGATCTGCGGGTGAGCACCAACGTACCGGTCAGCAGTAGCCGTCAGGTGGGGCGGGCGGTGGGCACCCGGGTCTCGCCGCCAGTGCGCGATCAGGTGCTGGGACGGGGGGAGATGTGGGTTGACCGCGCCTTCGTCCACGACGCCTGGTATGTATCTGGCTACGAGCCGCTGCTGGGAGCCAGGGGCGAGCGGCTCGGCATGCTCTATGTCGGTTTTCTCGAGTGGCCCATTATCCGCACCTACCTTACCAATCTGGTGGAGCTGGGCTCCGGCGTAGTGCTGCTGTTACTGCTCTCCGGCCTGCTGGTCTATCGCGGCGCGCGGGATCTCTTCTCCCCCATCGAGCGGATGCACAAGGTGGTGCGGCAGGTGCAGGCCGGGGAGTCGGCTCGCATCGGCCCGCTGGCCCTCGACCCTGACCACGAGCTGGCCCAGCTCGGTCGCCAGTTCGACGCCATGCTGGACAGGCAGGAGGCGCATCAGCAGCAGATGGCTCGCAGCGCCGACGAGCTGGAGCAGAAGGTGGCCGAGCGTACCCAAAGCCTCGAGCTCAAGACCGCCGAGCTGGAAGATCATATTCATATGCTGACCGAGGCGCGCCAGCAGCTGCTGATCAGCGAGAAGCTGGCGGCCCTTGGCGAGCTCTCCGCCGGGGTGGCCCACGAGATCAACAATCCGCTAGCGGTGATCCTCGGCAATGTGGAGCTGATGAAGCTGGAGCTGGGGGAGGCGGCCGAGCCGGTCGGCGAGGAGCTGGCGCTGGTGCTGGCTCAGATCGAGCGCATTCGTGCCATCACCCGCAGCCTGCTGCAATACTCTCGCCCTGGCGATTACGAGACGGCGCCGGTGTGGCAGCACCTCAATCCCATCATCGAGGAGAGCCTGACTCTGGTGCGCTCTGCCCTGCGTCAGCAGCAGGTGGAGCTGGTGGCCGATCTCAGGGCCCAGCAGCCCATCGAGGCGGATCGCCAGCAGCTATTGCAGGTGCTGATAAACCTCTTGGTCAACGCCAGCCACGCGCTGGGGGAGCAGGGGGAGATCCGGGTCGAGAGCCGCGACTGGGTAGATGAACTGGGTCAGCTGCGCGGGGCCGAGGTGCGGGTGATCGACAACGGCAGCGGCATCGAGGCGGCCATTATCGACAAGATCTTCGACCCCTTCTTCACCACCCGTGCCACCGGCACCGGTCTGGGGCTGGCCCTGAGTCACCGCATCATCAGCCGCTGGGGTGGGGAGCTCTTGGTGGACTCCACCCCGGGGCAGGGGAGCTGCTTTACCGTGCGGCTGCGCAGCCACGCTCTGCTGCCCAGCGGCAGCGAGCCCGCGAAACTGGAAGGGTGGCGCATCGCACTCAATGCCGAGGGGCGTGAGACAAGCGATTGAGGCTGTTATAAAAAGGCCCATTATAAAAACAGCCCGTCAACATGGTTGACGGGCTGTTTTGTCTGTAGGTGAGTGGTTATTTACTGCGGGCTCCACACCAGCTTGCCACTCTGGCTCAGGTCATAGCCGCCGAGGCGGGCCGCCAGCTCGCGCCCCTCGGGGGATTGCAGCCAGCCGATCAGCTGTTGCAGCAGGGTGCGAAAGAAGACCCCCTGCGGCATCACCAGATCGAAGCACTCCTGCGACAAGGGCATAAAGCCGAGGCCAAACTCGGTGGCTGTACTCTGGGCGCCGGGCCCCACATCCGCATCGCCGCGGCTGATGGCGGCGGCCAGCTCCCGCTCGCTGTTGACCTCAATGGTGCGCTCCAGCCGGGTCAGCGACTCGCCTTGCGTTTGCAGCCACTCCTGCAGAGCGCGCTGGCTGCCAGCCCCCTCCTGACGCATGGCCCAGAGCCAGTCGAGCGCCTCTTTCGCCTCCTTGGGTTGAAGCCCCTGGCGCAGCACCAGCCCCTGCACCCGCCTGAATCCATGAACGATCACCCATTGCCGGTGGCCCTGATACTGCTGCACCAGCGCCGGGTGGCGCAGGTGCGCCTCCTCGGCCTGCCCCCAGTGGATGGCGCAGAGATCCACATGGCCGCGGGCCAGCATCGCCAGCCCCTGACGGGTGCCACACGGGGTGTAGCCTACCAGTGCCTGGGTGCCGAGCTGCTGGGCCAAGCGGCTGCTGGCGTAGTGCAGCAGCACGTCGTCCGAGCCTGCCAGCAGCAGCCGGTCGTTCATCACCCCCTCGTGGCAACTACCGAGCAGCCAGCGGTCGAGCAGGGAGCGGGGAAACAGCCACTTGCCGGTCGCCTTGGTGGCGGGGATACGCGCCTCGTTGGCGAGCTGGTAGACCTTCTTCTCGTTGAGATCGAGGTATTCCGCCACCTGCTTGACGTTCATAAACTCATTCATGGCTTAGTCCCGCATCCCGCGACCGGCCGAACCGGGCGCCAGCACCGGCGGCTTCTCGTCCAGCACCATATGGTCGTGACCGCTGAATACCTCGAAATGGCGCCCCTTGGCGCGGGCAATCATGGTGATGCCGAGCTGGCGGGCGAGATCCAGCCCCATCTGGGTGACGCCGGAGCGCGACAGCAGCACCGGAATCCCCATCTGCGCCACCTTGATCACCATCTCCGAGGTGAGCCGCCCGGTGGTGTAGAAGATCTTGTCGTGGCCACTCTCGCCGCGCATCCAGAGCTCGCCCGCCAGGGTATCCACCGCATTGTGGCGCCCCACATCCTCGACAAAAGAGAGGATCTCCGCGCCGCGACAGATGGCGCAGCCATGGACGGCACCGGCCATCTTGTAGGTTTCGTTATGGGCCGACAGGGCTTTCAGCAGGGCGTAGAGGGTGCTCTGTTTAAGCTCGGGCGCCGCCAATACCACCCCTTCGAGCTTCTTCATCACGCTGCCATACATGGTGCCTTGACCGCAGCCGGAGGTGACCGTCTTCTTCTCCAGTGACTTGTCGAGATCGTCGGCTTGCTGGCTGCTCACCACGGCGGCGGCCTCGCTCTCCCAGTCGACGATCACCGACTCGATGGCCGAAATATCCTCGATAAAGCCCTGATTTTTCAGATAACCCAGTACCAGTGCCTCGGGGCGCGCCCCCAGTGTCATCAGGGTCACTATCTCCTTCCAGTTGAGGTAGACCGTCAGTGGCCGCTCACAGGCGATTTGGCGGGTGTTCATTGTGCCCTGCTCATCCATCACCTCGACGGCCATGGTGAGTTGGGCGGCAGCATTGCTTTTGATAAAGGTCGGTGTCATGGGCCCCTCGCGACCGGTTGCCGGGATCTAAGGGGAGGGATACAGCAAGTTTTGTTCCAAGTATTATGTTGTTGATATGAAGATGAGAAATCCCATTTTTATAAAAATATATAAAGGGATGATTCCATATTTTAAAATTATATTTATTGAAACTGAAGGAATAATGCCATGGTATAAAACAACATATTATAACCATGGCTTTATGAGGTGAGCTATTATTTTACTGGTGTTTTTTTAGGTTTTATTTTTGCGCCGACTTCGTTATTGTTATTTTTTGACGAAGATAGATTGAAATTGTGTGTAGAAGATGTTGCTAGGTTTATATTGCTAACAATTTTATTGGTTAATAAAGCAGCATCCTCTATAACCTTTTTCTGCTTCTCACTTAGAGTGCCAAGCATAGCTGCAGAGGGAATATTTGCATTAAGGTGTATAGGAATATTCCTGTTCAGAGTTGACAGAAATGCATCATTATCCATCAAAGACGCCATTCTATTTTTCTTTTCAACAGCATGCTCGAGCTCAGAAATTAATGCTGATTTATCTGCGTTGTCATCACTTAAGTCTTTTAATTGACTGAATAAGCTTTTTATTTTATCTTCATTTACACTATTTTCAGCTTTTGTTTCATCATATTCTCTCTGTAGTTTTTCAAGCATTTCTGTCCTATCTTGCAGCTCTTTTGCCAATTGCTTAGCAAAAGACCCCATTTCATCAGCACTACCGGAAAGTCGATTGAAAATTTGAAGAAAATTAGAAACATGCTGATTATTAGAGAAGTTTGGGTATCTAACGACATGATCTATTTCACTCCATCCCTCTTCAAAGATAGTCCTCACCTGCACCTCAGTAAGTAATATTTTATTAAGTGGCTGAGATGTGAATATATAATGAATGGAGCGATATCCAGCTGGGTGTGGCTTTTTATCGAAAATATCTAAAACTGAATCTTGAACATCTCCTTCTCTATGATAATAAATAGGTTTCTCGATGTGGCTCCAGTTATCTCTTAAGTAAGAGTCAATATCCAAATAGTCATCTTTAAATAAATGGAGTGCTCTAACTCCGACTAAATCAGTTACTATTTCATGATAGTTGCATACACTTATTGATGTATATTTTTCATTGTAAACATTAGAATCAGGATTTCTCTTTCTAACTATTTTTTCCATCAAGTGCTGAGGGTCTTTAACTCTCCATCTGACAGAATGAACTTTATTGCAACCTTGAATGACCTTAGCAAAAAACTCTGCTGATTCTTTTCTGGCATCAAACAGACGCTGATGGTCTAATCCTATTGCCATTAAGTCATCCCAACAAATATTTGCTTTTTCGAAGTCACTGCTTGATATTTTATTCCTTTGACAAAAGGAATCTTGAGTTAAGTTATTTATATTTTGTATGTTTTCCATTTTCATCCATTTAAAATTGATTAAGTTGTCATTATTAAGTTTACAGTAATTGATTAATTGGGGTCGAGTGAATATTTCTTTAGAATGTGGACAGTCGCTCGATTTTTAACCTCCCCCTATTGAGTTGCCTTGGCCCCACTCTTGCTATGTCTTATCCCATTGATGGCTGTGGCCGCCCTGAATCTCCTGCCGTGATCCGCCCCGAACTGGGTGGTTCAAGGGGGAGGGCGGCCCGGCAGAGACCTTCTGATGGGAGCCGTGACAGTGCAAGAGACAACCAAACCCCTCTCCCCGCAGCGCTGGCTGCAACTGGAGTTAAAGGCCATCGACAGCCAGGTTGGCCGCTGGCAGAGCCGCCGTTTTGAGATAGCAGCGCTCCACCCCGCTGAACCTGAGGCTGCCGGTGCCTTGCCCCTTACCCTGTTTCGCGATGAGCGGGGGGATTATCGCTTTAATTTGAGCTCCGGCTCGCCCCGCCTGTTTGTCACCGGAAGCCGTGTGGACACTGGCTTTGTGGCCGATGGCCTGACCCTGAGCCAGACCGTGGCCGCCGCCTATATGGATGGCGAGCGGCAAGTGCTCTCCTGCCCGCTACCCGAGGCGCTGCAAGCCTGGGTGGAGGCCTTTATCGGCCGCCACGGCGAGCTGCTGGAGGCCCGTCGCAAGGGCAAAAAGGGCAAGGGTCGGGCGCAGGATCAGCTCGGTGTCGATAGCCAGGATCAAGCCAGCTGTGGCGCCGTCAAAGCCACCAGCCCCGATGGCCGCGAGCGTGGCTGCAATGCCGAAAACATTGCCGGAAACAATGCCCATGAGTGACTTCCTCAAGCGCTGGTCGTCTCGCAAGAGTGAGGCGCGCAAGCATCAGGCATTGCAGCCAAGAGAAGAGGTCATTTCTGAGGCTGTTACCGTGCCAATCGAAGGTAGTGGTGAAGGTGAAATATCAGATACCGCGCTGGATAGCCCCGTAGTCAGCACTGACAAGGGGAGCTGCGAATCCCTTGCCGTTGAGGGGGCAGAGAGTGGCGAGCCGCCGCTAACAACAGCCCAGCCGGGCAAGGCCAAACTACCCGACAGGGAGGCGCTGCGGGCCATGTTTCGCAGCCACAAGCCGGATGGGCTCGACGACTACACCCAGGATTTCAGTCAGCCCGAATTGCTGCCCGCGGCCCTGACCGCCGGGCTGCGCAACTGGCTGGTGGATCAGGTAATCGCCCCGGAGAGCGAATCGGCCAACCCGGCCAACGGATCCGCTGAACCGCTGGCGCTTGTCAGCGAACCTGCCGCCGAGCAGCCCGAGCGGGCTGATAACCATTCTCAAACCCACACCGACGATCGGGACATTTTGGTTTCCTGTGGTGGACAAAATGTCCCAACCAAAGGTGGGGGAATGGAACCCTCAGGATCCTGACTCCCTGTCAGTCACTTTTTTTCCGGGGGAGTTGGCTCGCCTCTTGCTCTCTCGGCTTACCAACAAGCGCCCATCCCATGAGGTGGCGCGCACAGGAGCGTATGTGAGCACTGAACAAACATTGCCAAATCTGGCCCCAAATCTAGCCTCCAATCTTGCCCATGGGGCGGGGGCGGCCGAGCATAACGCGCGCGCTCGCGCCTATGCCCTGCAGCATACGGTCAAGACCGACAACCTGATCCCGGCCACTGTCTCTTACCAGAGTCAGGGGCGTCTGCTGCTGGTCGGCCCGGAAGATCGCATTCGCCGCGCCGCCAGCCTGCTGCCTGCCGGGGTGAAGCCCACCCTGCTGGTGACCGAAGCGGTCCATGATGCCGAGGCGGCCGATCTCGAAGCCATTTTCGATGCCACCGCATCCCTCGCGGCCCTGACCCTGCGCGAACCGAGCCTGACAGGGTATCTGGGGCAGTTCCAGCTCACCGGCCTCAATGGTCAGGGTGAGCGGGTTGATCTGGCGGCGCTTTGCTTCCCACAACAAGGCTTTCCACAACAAGCGACTGTTGTCAGTGAACAGCCACGGGAACCGCGCTTCGACCTGGTGGCCGATCTGGGCCGCGCCCCGCTCTTTGCGCTGGAGCGCCCGCCGGTGGGCTATCTGCATCTTGCCGATGACCTAGGGCTGGCCGAACGGCTTGTCGAGATCTGCGCTCTGACCGGTATCTTCGACAAGCCGCGCTATTTTCGCCTCGACCCCGAGGCCTGCGCCTTTACCGCCCGCGGCGTGCCCGGTTGCAGCCGCTGCCTCGATGTCTGCCCGACCGATGCGCTCAAGCCCATCAATGGTCGCATCCAGATCGATCCCCATCTTTGTCAGGGCTTTGGCAGCTGTGCCTCTGCCTGTCCGACCGGAGCGATTGCCTATCACCAGCCCGACGCCAACACCAGCGGCGACTACCTGCTGCGCCTGCTCAAGCACTACCGCGAGGCGGGGGGCGAAGCGCCGCAGTTGCTGATCGCCGGTGAAAGCGAGCGCGAATGGGTGGAAACGGAACTCATACGACTGCCCGCCAACTGGCTGCCAGTCTGGGTGGAGGAGAGCGCGAGTTTAGGCATCGAGAGCTGGTTTGCCGCCCTCGCCTATGGCGCCAGTGCGGTGCGCATTGCGCTGGGTGACGATGCCCCCGAAAGCGTCCGTGCGCTGGTTGAGCGGGAACTGGCGAGCGCCGCCGTGCTGCTGGAGGGCGCCGGTCTTGCTGCCGATCGCATTGCTCTGTTTAACCCGGATGCCGAACAAGATAAGCCGATCTCCTGTGAACCAGCCGTTGCCCTGTTGGACAAGCCGCTCAAAGGAGACAAACGGGAAAACCTGTTTGCCGCCTTCGATGTCCTCTGGCAGGCCAACGAAGGGAGCTGCGAGCCGCTGGCGGTGCCTCATGGCGCCCCATACGGCAGCGTGGAGCTGAAAGAATCTGACTGCACCCTCTGCATGGGCTGCGTGGCGGTCTGCCCGAGCCGCGCCCTGCATGCGGTGGGTCATGCGCCGGGCCTCAACTTTATCGAGCAGGATTGCATCCAGTGCGGCATGTGCGAAAAGGCGTGCCCCGAGCAGGCCATCGTGCTCACGCCCCGTCTGCAACCCGTGCCCGAGGCGCGCCGCGCTGTGCAGAGCCTGAAAGCCGAAGAGGCCGCCTGCTGCATTCGCTGCTCCAAGCCGTTCGCGCCCGCCTCGATGATCCGCCGCATCCAGCAAAAACTGGCCGGTCACTCCCACTTCCAGAACGAGGCCGCCCAGCGGCTGCTGATGTGCGAAGACTGCCGGGTCAAGGATGTGTTTGCGGCGCTGGCGGCGGATCCCGTCTCCCAGCTCAAGGTGTGAGGGCCAGTGATGAGTGAACAACATAACGAAAAGGCTGGCGAACTGACCATGACAGAACTGGAACAGAGCAGCGCCGATCTCTACGCCCTGCTGGCAAGCCTCTGGCGCGCCGCCCCCCGTGGCGAACAGCTCGCCTGGCTGCAAGGGTTGCAGCCGATGCTGGGCCCCTTTGCCAGAGGGCTCGGGCTGGTGCAGCTGGCGGCCAGTAGCCACCACGAAAACGAGCTTGCCGAGGAGTATCAGGATCTCTTTATCGGGCTGGGGCGCGGGGAGATAGTGCCGTTTGCCTCCTGGTATCTCACCGGCTCATTGATGGAGCTGCCGCTGGCGGTGCTGCGCGCAGATCTGCAGTCCCTCGGTTTCGAGCGCCAGAGCGGAGTGTGCGAGCCGGAAGATCATCTGGCCGCCCTCTGTGAGGTGATGGCGGTACTGATTGGCGAGCAGCACCCGGAGCGCAACCACTTCTATGAACGCCACCTTGCCCCCTGGGTACTCGCCTGCTGCCGCGATCAGCAACAGGCGAAAGGGGGCAGCTTCTACCGGGCGGTCGGGGCCCTTGCCGAAGATTTCTTCAAGCTGGAAAACGAATTGCGCCTGCCGTTTGGTGCCTGCGTGGTGCCGGGCTGAACGCCCTATCCACCCACAACAAAACGAACAGACGAGATATCCCATTGGACGCGAAGCTGGCGCGCAGGCGCTGGCAAGAACAACAACAGAGGTCACAAGAATGAGCGATGAACAGCTGAAAGACCCGTCCCGCCGCAATCTGATCAAGGGAGTTGGCGTGGTCGCCACCATAGGCGTGCTGGCCGGTGCCACCGGTCGGGTGGTGGGCAAAGAGGTGCTGACCCACGACACCGAGCCTGACAAGGGCTATCGGGAGACCCCCCATGTTCACGACTTTTATCGCACCCTGCGCGGCACCGACTGAGCCGGATCAGTGAAGGAGAACTCATGAAACTGACAAAACGTGCCGAGCTGCCCCAGGCGGGCGAGCAGGGCAATGAGGCCATTCGCGGTCAGGGGCTGACCCGTCGCGCCTTTATGGTCAACTCCGGTCTGGTGGCCGGTGGCGCCGTGGCCGCCGGTTGGCTGGCCCCGGCCATGATGCAGCGGGCCGAGGCCAAAACCGTGGCGGCCGGGGTGCCGGTCGAGGTGAAGCGCACCATCTGTTCCCACTGCTCGGTGGGCTGCGGCGTCTATGCCGAGGTGCAGAACGGCGTCTGGACCGGTCAGGAGCCGGCCTTTGATCACCCCTTCAACCTTGGCGGCCATTGCGCCAAGGGGGCTGCCCTGCGCGAGCACGGCCACGGTGAGCGTCGCCTCAAGTACCCGATGAAGCTGGTGGGTGGCAAGTGGCAGCGCATCAGCTGGGATCAGGCCATCGAAGAGGTGGGCAACGAGGTGCTGCGCCTGCGCAAGGAGTCCGGCCCCGACAGCGTCTACTGGCTCGGCTCCGCCAAGCACTCCAACGAGCAGGCCTACCTGTTTCGCAAAATGGCCTCTCTGTGGGGCACCAACAACGTGGATCACCAGGCGCGGATCTGCCACTCCACCACGGTCGCGGGTGTAGCCAACACCTGGGGCTACGGCGCCATGACCAACAGCCTGAACGACATGCACAACAGCAAGTCGATCATGTTTATCGGCTCCAACCCGGCGGAGGCCCACCCGGTCGCCATGCAGCACATCCTGCTGGCGAAAGAGCGCAACGGCTGCAAGATT
Organism: Aeromonas sp. R5-4; assembly: GCF_040908215.1. NCBI lineage: Bacteria > Pseudomonadati > Pseudomonadota > Gammaproteobacteria > Aeromonadales > Aeromonadaceae > Aeromonas > Aeromonas sp. R5-4. Next base: position 278,334 of record NZ_JBFODG010000033.1, read on the forward strand.
TTGGTGGTCGACCCGCGCCGTACCCGCACCGCCGCCAAGGCGGACATGTACCTCTCATTGCGCCCGGGCACCGACGTCGCCTTTATCTGGGGCATGCTCTGGCACATCTTCAAGAACGGCTGGGAAGACAAGGAGTTCATCCGCACCCGCGTCTATGGCATGGACGAGGTGCAAAAAGAGGTGGCGCGCTGGACCCCGGCGGAAGTGGAGCGGGTGACCGGCCTCAACGAACAGCAGGTCTATGGCGCCGCCAAACTGCTGGCCGACAACCGCCCCGGCTGCGTGGTCTGGTGCATGGGCGGTACCCAGCACACCACCGGCAACAACAACACCCGTGCTTACTGCATCCTCGAACTGGCCCTCGGCAACGTGGGCAAGAGCGGGGCGGGCACCAACATCTTCCGCGGTCACGACAACGTGCAGGGTGCCACCGACTTTGGCGTCACCTCCGACTCATTGCCCGGCTATTACGGGCTGGAAGAGGGCTCCTGGAAGCACTGGGCTCGGGTGTGGGATGTGGATTACGAGTGGATCAAGGCCCGTTTCGACAACAAGGCCTACAACGGCAAGCTGCCGATGAACAACAACGGCATTCCTGTCTCCCGCTGGGTGGACGGGGTGCTGGAGAACGCCGATCTCATCGAGCAGGGCTCCAACATCCGCGCCATGTTCTACTGGGGCCATGCGGTCAACTCCCAGACTCGCGGCCCCGAGATGAAGAAGGCGATGCAAAAGCTCGACATGATGGTGATTGTCGACCCGTATCCCACCGTCGCCTCTGTGATGAACGATCGCACCGACGGCGTCTACCTGCTGCCGGCCACCACCCAGTTCGAGACCTATGGTTCCGTCACCGCCACCAACCGCTCCATGCAGTGGCGTGACAAGGTGATTGAGCCTCTGTTCGAATCCAAGGTCGATCACGAGATCATGTATCTGCTGAGCAAGAAGCTAGGTTTTGCCGACCAGCTGTTCAAGCACATCAAGGTCGAGAACAACCAGCCACTGCTGGAAGACATCACCCGCGAATACAACCGCGGCATGTGGAGCGTGGGCTACACCGGCCAGAGCCCGGAGCGGCTCAAGGCGCACCAGCAGAACTGGCACACCTTCCACAAGACCAACCTCAAGGCCGAGGGCGGTCCGGTCAGCGGCGAAGTGTATGGTCTGCCGTGGCCCTGCTGGGGCACCCCTGAGATGAAGCACCCCGGCAGCCATATCCTCTACGACACCAGTATTCCGGTGTCGGAAGGGGGTGGCGGTTTCCGCGCCCGCTTCGGCATCGAGTATCAGGGCGTCTCGCTGCTCGCCGAAGACTCCTGGCCGAAAGGGAGCGAGGTGGAAGACGGTTATCCCGAGATCACTGCCGACCTGATGAAGCAGCTCGGCTGGTGGGATGAGCTGACCGAAGCCGAGAAGAAAGAGGCCGAGGGCAAGAACTGGAAGACCGATCTCTCCGGTGGTATCCAGCGGGTCGCCATCAAGCATGGCTTCGTCCCCTACGGCAACGCCAAGGCGCGCTGCGTAGTGTGGACCTTCCCGGATCAGGTGCCCAAGCACCGCGAGCCGCTCTACACCCCGCGCCGGGATCTGCTGGCCGACTACGCCACCTGGCCTGATTCGAAGAGCCTGTGGCGCCTGCCGACCCAGTACGTCTCGGTGCAGGAGAAGGATGTCAGCAAGGAGTTCCCCATCATCCTCACCTCCGGCCGTCTGGTCGAATACGAGGGGGGCGGCGACGAGACCCGCTCCAACCCCTGGCTGGCTGAATTGCAGCAGGAGATGTTCATCGAGATGAACCCGGCGGATGCCAACGACGTCGGCGTGCGCGACGGTCAGGATGTGTGGGTCGAGGGGCCGGAAGGGGGCAGGGTCAAGGTGAAGGCGCTGGTGACCCCGCGGGTCAAGCCGGGGCTCGCCTTTATGCCGTTCCACTTCGGCGGCCACTTCGAGGGCAAGGATCTGCGATCCAAATATCCGGAAGGGTCTGACCCCTATGTGCTGGGGGAGTCGGTCAACATAGTCACCACCTATGGTTATGACCCGGTCACCCAGATGCAGGAGACCAAGGTCACCCTGTGCCGTTTTCGCAAAGTAGGAGCCTGATCCCATGGCCAGAATGAAATTCATGTGTGACACCAAGCGCTGCATCGAGTGCAACGGCTGTGTGACGGCGTGCAAGAACGAGAACGACGATGCCCTCGAGTGGGGCATCCAGCGCCGCCGGGTGGTGACCCTCAACGACGGCCTGCCGGGGGAGACCTCCATCTCGGTCGCCTGCATGCACTGCACCGACGCCCCCTGCATGGCGGTCTGCCCGGCCGACTGCTTCTATCACACCGACGACGGCATAGTGCTGCACAACAAGGATCTCTGCATCGGTTGCGGCTACTGCCTGTTTGCCTGCCCGTTCGGTGCACCCCAGTTCCCGAAGACCGCCGCTTTTGGCGATCGGGGCAAGATGGACAAGTGCACCTTCTGCGCCGGTGGCCCGGAGGAGGATCACAGCGAGGCGGAGCGCCAGAAGTACGGTGCCAACCGCATTGCCGAGGGCAAGCTGCCCATGTGTGCCGAGCTCTGCTCCACCAAGGCGCTGCTGGCGGGGGATGCGCAGGTTATCTCCGATATCTTCCGCGAGCGGGTTGCCTATCGCGGTGCTCCTCACGCAGCTTGGGGGGCTGATGAACAGGCGCTCTATCGCGACGCCAGCAAACCTCACGATGGCAGAGGCAAGGGGCTCAAGCTTGGCAAGCAGGAGGATGGCCAATGAGACACTGGCTGACAGCGCTGCTGACGGCCTTGCTGCTGTTCAGCGCGCCCGGCTTCGCTGATGCGCAGAAAGAGGCGGTCGGCTTTGCCGGCGCTGATTACTGGCGGGCGGTGAAGGATGGGCAGGAGGGGGTGACCACCTCCCGCTCACCGGAGCACGGGGTGCTTATCTCGGTGCCGGGCCAGCTCTGGTTCGAGGTGAAGACCAAGTGGGTGTCGCCGCTCGGCGCCATCGCTATTTTCGGGTCGCTCGCCATGTGTGGCCTGATGTACCTGGTGGTGGGGCAGACCAAGCTCTCCAAACCGCGCACCGGGCGCAAGCTCAAGCGCTGGAGCAGGCTGGATCGGGCGCTGCACTGGACTACGGCGGCCATGTTTCTGACCCTCTCCGGGTCGGGGCTGGCCATCATCTACGGCAAGTACTTCATCAAGCCGGTGGTGAGCCTCGGGGTGTGGGAGAACTGGATCTGGTTCGCCAAGGTGTTCCACAACTATGTGGGGCCGCTCTTCTTCCTCTGCCTGATGGGCGTGCTCATCAAGTGGTTCCGCCACAACATCGTCAACATGGTGGATGTGCAGTGGTTCATGAAGGCAGGCGGCATGCTGGGCCCCCACAAGGGGAGTCACCCCTCGGCGGGCTTCTCCAACGGCGGTGAGAAGGCGATCTTCTGGCTGCTGATCTGGTTTGGCGGCATTGTGGTGGCGACCGGGCTGTTCCTCGACTTCCCCATCTTCGGCCAGCTGCGCCGTCAGATGGAGTGGGCCAGCTTTATCCATATCGTAGGCGCCTTGATCCTTATCTGCGGTTTTATCTTCCATATCTACATGGGCCTGTTCCAGCTGGAAGGGGCGCTGGAGGGGATGGTGACCGGCGAGGTGGACGAGACCTGGGCCAAGGAGCACCACGACCTCTGGTATGAAGAGGTGAAACACACTCTCGATGAGCCCAAGGTGGGCAAATCAAGCTGATGGTCGACAAAGAGTAAAGAGAAGGGGCGCAGCGGCGCCCCTTTTGATGGTGGGTCGATCGTGATGGCAAATTGATTGAGCGATGCCGCAAACGGCGATGGTTTTTTGGGCCACCTTGAGCAACAGTAACAGGGGTTCCATTCACACAAGGGATGACAAATGATGAGAAAAGCATGGCTGGCAGCGGTATGTGCATCTGCGCTCTTCGGTGGTATTGCGGGCGTGGCGCAGGCGGCTGACGGGATCAAGACCCAGCAGGTGCAGTTCAAGAAGGGGGAGTCAGGGGCAACCATCAACGGCACCATTCAAGGTAGCCAGACCCTCGATTACAAGCTGACGGCCAACAAGGGCCAGAGCATGGTGGTGATCCTGACCGGCAAGCCCTACTTCAATATTTTGCCGCCGGGCAGCAAGGGGGAAGCGATTTTTGTTGGCTCTCGTGACGGGAACAACTTTGAGGCAACCCTGCCCGCCAAGGGCACTTATACCATTCGGGTCTACCAGATGGGGGCGGCCGAGAGCAGCAAGGCCAAGACGCTGTTCAAGCTGGAGGTGGGCATCAGCGGCTAATGCCGGCCGCTGACAAGCATCACAGAGGTGGTGGCCACAAAGGGCCGCCACCGTTGTTTTATCCCCTCTGTTTTTGCCTCGCCAAGGTCAATATTCCCCCCGGGCCAGCCGCTCGAAGTAGCGCTGATAACGTCCGCTGGCGATGGCCTGCTGCAACTGCTGATTGAACTGATCCCGCAGTTTGGCTGAATCCGGCATCTTGCGCGGGAACATCACGAAGCTGTCGTTGCGCAGAAAAGGGGTCTGACTGTGGGTGATGAGTGCCGCGCTGGCGGGGTCGAGCTGGCTCTGCAGCTCGGCCAGACCGACTCGCAGCTCTTGCGGATAGAGGTCGATCCGTCCGCGCAGCAGCTTGCCGAAATTCTGCTTCACGTCGGTGACTTTCTGTTGGGTTACCTTGCCATCGGCCACCATCTTGTCCAGCTCGGGCCCGTAGCTGTAGGCGATATCGCCCCCCAACCGCATGCCGATGATCTGCTCAAGGCGCTCGGCCCGCAGTTGCCGTGATTTGAGGGAGAAGAAGACAAACTGCTCCTGCAGCACCGCTTCGCTAAACAGAAAATCCTGCTCCCGCTCCGGTTTGTGCATCCAGACGGCGGTGGCATCGTAGAGCTGGCTGTTGGCCGCCAGCGAATAGACCCGACCCCAGGGGGCGAAGTGGAACTTCACCTCATAGCCCGCCTCCTTGAACAGATCGCTGATGAGGTGGGCCACGGGACCGTGCTGTCTTGATTGCTCGGAGACGAAAGGGGGCCATTCACCCACGATGATGTTGAGCACCCGGCCCGGTGCGGCGAGAGCCGATTGGCTGGTCAGAAACAACCACAGAGCAAGCAGCGGGATCAGGCGCATGGCAGGAAGAAGGGGACGCAGGCTGGCAGAGGCGAGGGCATCAGGTCACTCCCGGCTGTGATGCGGTGAAAGGGGCTGGGTTGCCCGCAATGCTAACATGAGTCTCATTCCTTGCCGTGGATATTTGTCTCGCCGGGGCCGCCGGACGCCTATTTTGGCCGCAGGGTATGGCCAAGCTCACAAAATGAAACAACTAAACGTCATATGATTGATTTCATTATGAGTCTTGCTCTCCTGCCGAACGGCAACTTCACGTAAATCAAAGAGAATGACTATGGCTACCGGACAATATCTGCTGTGGAAAGATGCACAGGGACAGGATTTTCGCCCCGTTGCACTGACCGGCACTGATCTGCTTAACAATCGATACCTCAACAAGGGCACGGCCTTCACCGAACAGGAGCGGGCCGATTTTGATCTCGATGGTTTGCTGCCGCCTCAGGTGCAAACTTTTGAAGCCCAGCTCGAGCGAGTGTATGAGGGGTTCAAGAGCGCTTGCAGCGATATCGAGAAGTACCAGAACCTGCGTGCCCTGCAGGATCGCAACGAGACTCTCTTCTATGCCCTGTTGTCACGCCATGTGGAGGAGATGACTCCCTACATCTATACCCCGACCGTGGGCAAGGCGTGTCAGGAGTTCAGCCACCGCTTCCAGAAGCCGCGCGGCCTCTACATCACCCCGGACAACGTGGATGACATGGGCAGTCAGGCCCGTCACTTCGATGCCAAATCGATCCGCATCATAGTCGTCACCGACAGCCAGGGCATTCTGGGGATCGGCGACCAGGGTGTTGGCGGCATGGGCATCCCCATCGGCAAGCTGGCGCTCTATACCCTGGGTGCCGGTATTCACCCCGCCTGCTGCATGCCCATCGCGCTGGATGTGGGCACCGACAACCAGAAACTGCTCGATGACCCCATGTATCTGGGCCGCCCCCACAAGCGTATTCGCGGCAAGGAGTACGAAGAGTTCATCGACAAGTTCGTGCAGGGGGTCAAGCGCCACTTCCCCAACGCCGTGCTCCAGTGGGAAGACTTCAGCAAATCCAATGCTTTCAACAATCTGGCCCGCTACCAGCAGGCGCTGCCGTCATTCAACGATGATATTCAGGGCACCGGTGCCGTGGTGCTGGCCGGTATCATAGGCGCGGTCAAGGTCAAGGGGGAGACCCTGGGTCAGCAGAACTATCTGGTCTACGGCGCTGGCGCCGGTGGGGTTGGCGTCGCGGATCAGATCTGCGCGGGGATGATCCGTGAGGGGATGGATCCGCAGGCGGCCCGCGATCGCATCTACATTCTGGATACCCAGGGGCTGGTGTGCGACAACCGGGACGGGCTCGACGAGTACAAGCGTCGCTACGCCAAACCGGGGTTGCTGCTGGCGGGCTGGGATACCGAGGTGCCCGGCAAGGCCAATCTGGCCGATGTGCTGCGTCATGTGCCCATTACCGTGTTGCTGGGTACCAGCGGCTCGGGCGGTGCCTTCCAGGAAGAGCATATCCAGCTGATGCTGCAGCATTGCGAGCGCCCCATGGTGTTCCCGCTCTCCAATCCGACCGCCAACTGTGAAGCGCTGCCGGAGGATATCTACCGCTGGAGCAAGGGCAAAGCCATCGTTGCAACCGGTAGTCCGTTCAAGGATGTGAGCTACGAGGGGCAGGAGTTCCGGGTCGGGCAGGGCAATAACGTCTTTATCTTCCCCGGTGTAGGTCTGGCGGCCATCGTCAGCCAGCTCCGCGAGATCACACCCGATGTCTTCACTACCGCCGCCTTTGCGCTGGCTGAGTGCGTGAGTGAGGTTGACCTGGCGAAAGGGGCCGTCTATCCCCGCATTCGCGAGCTGCGCAGCATCTCGGTGCATGTGGCGACCGCCGTGCTCAAGGATATAGTGCGCCGGGATCCCTCCCACCCGCTGATCGGTCAGGATTTGCAGCAGCATATCCTCAACCACATGTGGGAGCCGGTTTACCTGCCCTATCGTCGGGTATAACCGCGTATTCACCGCTCGGATAACGGGTCGGTAAAGATGACAAGGGGGTAGCGCTGCTACCCCCTTTCGTTTACCCCGTGGCATTCACTAAGTTCGCAATGGCCGCCAGCGCCCTTGCTGATTGCGACAGGCGGTATCCTGCCACTGCTGGCTCGCCTTGCCAATATAGAGTTGCTCGCGATAGTCGCGACACCACTCCCCGCTGGTATGGCGGAAGGTGCGTAGCGGGGTGACGCTACCCGAGTGACGATTAGCCGGATTGAACCAGGTGAGGCTCTGCCCTTTGGTGCGGGTTTCCAGCGCCTTGGCGAGGGCCTGATTGGCCAGTTGAACATCTCCCTTATCCATCTGATGGTAAAGCGGCGGGGTGTCGACCGTGGCGCAGCCAGTGAGGCCGAGCAGGAGGAGTGGTAACAGATATCGCATCATGGTTGCCCCTGTTGGCGAAAACCGTTGTTGAGCAGCGCCCGCTCTTGCTCATCGGTAAGCACTTGCTGGCGATCATCGACCGTGCCATCACCTCTTAGTTTGTTGCCGTTGGCATCGACAGCATCCACACCGTTGTCATCGACCGTGCCATCGCCCCTGAGTTTGTTGCCATTGGCATCGACGGCATCCACACCGTTGTCATCGACTGTGCCGTCACCTCTGAGCTTGTTGCCGTTGGCATCGACGGCATCCACGCCGTTGTCATCGACTGTGCCGTCACCTCTGAGCTTGTTGCCGTTGGCATCGACGGCATCCACGCCGTTGTCATCGATGGTGCCATCGCCTCTGAGCTTGTTGCCATTGGCATCGACGGCATCCACGCCGTTGTCATCGACTGTGCCATCGCCTCTGAGCTTGTTGCCATTGGCATCGACGGCATCCACGCCGTTGTCGTCGACCGAGCCATCACCTCTTAGTTTGTTGCCGTTGGCATCTACAGCATCCACGCCGTTGTCATCGACCGTGCCGTCACCTCTGAGCTTGTTACCGTTGGCATCGACGGCATCCACACCGTTGTCATCAACGCCATTGCCAAACCCGCGGCCACCCCCATGGCGTTCTCCCCCTGCATGTTTTTCTCCACCAGCATGCCGTTCACCTCCACCATGCTGCTCTCCGCCGGCATGCTCGCCTTGGCCGCCACTGTCATCGCTGCCACCGCCGCTGTTGTTACCACCGCCGCTGTTGCTGCCACCGCCGCTGTTGCTGCCTCCGCTGTTGCTGCCTCCGCTGTTGCTGCCTCCGCTGTTGTCGCTGCCTCCGCCGCTGTTGCTGCCTCCGCTGTTGTCGCTGCCTCCGCCGCTGTTGCTGCCTCCGCTGTT